>JASHYD010000752.1 GCA_030043175.1 Xanthobacteraceae bacterium
GCAATGTGTTCGAGTGGTTCGATTTTATCATCTACGGCTTTTTCGCCGTGATGATCGCAAGGTTGTTCTTCCCGGCCGGCAACGAGACGGGCGCATCTCTGCTGATATTCGCGTCCTTCGGCGTGACCTTCGTCATGCGCCCGTTCGGGGCGGTCGTGCTGGGGGACCTCGCCGACCGCCATGGGCGCAAGGCAGCCTTGACGCTGAGCATATCAATGATGATGGCAGGAACCGCAATCACGGGGCTTGCGCCAACCTATGCGTCCGTCGGGGTCTACGGACCGATCGTCGTCGTCGCCGCGCGCATGATCCAGGGTTTTTCGGCGGGTGGCGAATTCGGCAGCGCGATGGTGTTCCTGGCCGAGCAGAATCCCAAGCAGCGAGGCCTTTACGCGAGTTGGCAATTCGCTGGCCAGGGCTTGTCAACAGTCCTGGCGACCGGCTTCGGTGCGCTACTCAATGAGACGTTGACGACCGAGCAAATGAGAATGTGGGGATGGCGAGTGCCTTTCCTGTTCGGATTGTTGATCGGGCCGATCGGCTACTACATCCGGTGCCACGTCGATGAAACGGCGGAATTCCGCTCGGCACAAGCAACGTCGGCGCCGCTTCGGGAAGCGTTGTCCTGTGGCAAGACGAGATTGCTGGTGGCCATTGGGACAACCGTTCTCTTGACCGTCGCTGCCTATACGGCGGTCTATATGCCCACCTATGCAATACGCGAACTCGGTTTGCCGCCGGTCGGAGGCTTCCTGGCGACGATGCTCGCCGGGGCAGTCCAGGTTGCGATCACTCCGCTGGGCGGGGCGTTCTCCGACCGGTTTGGCAGGCTGCCGATCGCCGCCGCCGCGGTCGTCGCGCTATTGGTTTCGGTTCATCCGCTGTTCACGTGGTTGACGGCGAGGCCGACGATCGGATGGTTGGTGTTCGTCGAGGGGACCATCGGCGTCTTGGTCGCGGTCTATGCGGGAGCGGTTGCCGCACTCATTTGCGAGTTGTTCCCGATCCGCATACGCACGACAGCGGTGTCGACGAGCTACTCATTGGCCGTCGCGATCTTTGGTGGCTTCGCTCCGCTCATCATCGCGTCCCTGATCGGTGTTACCGGCAGCAACCTGGCGCCAAGTTACTATGTGATTTTCGCGGCCGCCATCAGCCTCGCGGCCCTCGGCGCGGCATATCGGCTCGGCTTTCGATGATTAGACTTTGCAGCAAGGCATCAACTTCGCGATAATGGGTGCATTCAACCAGCCTCCTGCCTGCCTTCCCTCGCTTGCGGGGGAGGGCAGGGGCGGGGCGGTGACAACAGGGGAGTTACGTCATGGGTAGGATGATCGCAGTCAGCGCCGGCGGCGCATTGCTTGCGGCCGGTGTCGTAGGCGGCACCATGCAGTCCGCGAGCGCTGATACGTTGGTCGAAAACAGTGCGGAATATCGCTTCCAGCTCGATTTCCACGTCAATGACGCGGCCTTGCAGAAACTGCTGCCGGCCGGATGGGCGACCGTGATTGCCGCCCAGGGTCCCGCCAAGGACGCCAACCTTCGGGTGATCTTCATCGACCGCGTCGACGTCACCAACCCGGACAATACGCCCAAGACCACCGACCAGCTCGTCTACATCGCGATCCCCGTCAAACAGTCCGGAACCAACAATAGCGGCCAGATGATCATCAACGGACTCGTTTCCGAGGCCAAGGAGGCGCCAGGCGCATTCGGCAGTTATGTTCATGCGACTTCCGTCAAGGTTTCGCGCTCGGTCAACGCGGCGGGCGGTGCGACCCAGGGCGAAGAGAATTGGGAATTCACCGGCGCCAATGGTGAGCGTCTGGAGGCGCACGTCAAATATGAGCGCGGGGCCGCGCGCCGCAACCCGACCGGCGAAGTGAAGTTCTACAACCCGAGCAATCCGAGCTCCTTCCAGATCTTCAAGGTCGATTCCGGGCTCGACATCATGAAGAACGCGTCCGTCCCGGTTAAGGATCGGGTGAAGGAATTCAGCTACAAGGCGACCGGCGGCAATATCGGAGCCCTGTTCGACGGTACCGAGAAAGTGCTGAGCTGGGATTCGTTCCATTGGTATAATAGAGGAATCTATAATCCGTGATGCAAAACGCAGGGTGGGTAAAATCGCCTGCTGTGGCGCCCCCTCCCTGTCTTCCCCGCAAGTGGGCGGGTAGGGCGGGGCTGCGATTTTGCCCGCGCGATAAGCTTGGGCACATCTGAGGGCCGCGCCCACGCCGCGGCTCATCGGGAAGTGGGCGGGCACATGCTCACAAGGAGGAAAAGACCATGCGTTCCCACCACCGCCACTTCCTTCGCGCTCTTCTATTCACAACGCCAGCGTTGCTGGCCGTCGCGCCCGCTGTTGCGGCCGACGTCACGCCTGATCGCTTGGTCAATGCGGACCGCGAGCCGCAGAACTGGCTGATGAATCACCGCACCTATGATGCGCAGCGCTATTCTCCGCTCGACAAGATCAACAAAGCCAACATCAAGGACCTCAAGCTCGCCTATGCGGTGGCGATCGGGGGGACCTCGGCGAACGAGAATCTGGAATCGACGCCACTGGCCGAGGACGGTTTCCTCTACGTCGTCGATCAATGGGGCGTGCTCTACAAAATCGACGGCCGCTCGGGCGATGTGGGGCGGATCGTGTGGCGCATGGATCCGGGCCAGGAGAAGGTGCCGCTTGCCAACCGCGGCGCCGCGCTGTGGGGCAGCGTCGTCATTACGGTTGCGAACTATCCAGCCCGCGTCATCGCCACCAACAAGGAGACCGGCAAGGTTGCCTGGGAGGCCAATCTGGCTGACGGCCAAGCTGATCTGCAGCTCACCGCGGCGCCGCTCGCCGTGAAGGACAAGATCATCATCGGCGCCGCAGGCGGCGACCGCGGCGTGCGCGATTTCATCGCGGCGCTCGATGGTCCGACCGGCAGGGTGGTATGGCGAAAGTACGTCATCCCGGCGCCGGGCGAGCCGGGCAGCGATACCTGGAAGGACAAGAACAACGCCTGGCAGACCGGCGGCGGCGCCATGTGGGTCACCGGCTCTTATGATCCCGCTACCGATCAGGTGCTGTGGGGCACCGGCAATCCGGTGCCGATGTTCGATCCCTATTATCGACCGGGCGACAATCTCTACACCAACAGTCTCATCTCGTGGGATCCGGATACCGGCCGGATGAACTGGTACCACCAATACACGCCGGGTGACATGTGGGACTACGATGCCGCGGGCACCCACATCCTGATCGACGGACAGGTTGCCGGGCAAGCACGCAAGCTCGTCACCCACTCCGGCCGCAACGGCTTCCTTTACACGTTCGACCGGGCCAATGGGCAGACACTGTTGGCCAAGCCCTACGTCGAAACCATCAACTGGACGAAGGGCATCGACCAAAAGACCGGCCTGCCCGTCGATTATGATCCCAACCGCGACATCCAGGTCTATTCCGGCGGGCAAAACATGACGCTCGCGGACCGCACCAAGAAGCTGTGCCCGTCGATGTCGGGCGGCAATAATTTCTGGTCAGCGTCCTACAGCCCCAGGACCAAGCTTCTCTACATTCCATCGGCCTCATCCTGCAACGAGGTCTCGCTCGATCCGAGCTTGTCGAACCAGGCGGGCGACTGGAAAGGCGCCACGTTCAGGCATATCGAGCGCAACGAGTCCGACGTCATCGTCGCAGACCCGTTCACCGGCGAGGTCAAAAAGCGCATCCATAGCGCCTATCCCAACAACAGCGCCGCGCTCACCACTGCCGGCGGTCTGGTGTTCACCGGTCTCACCGACGGAACGTTCATCGCCTATGACGACACCACCTTCGAACCGCTCTGGAAGATCAACGTCGGCACCGGCTTCAATGCGCCACCGATGACGTTCGAGACCGGCGGCAAGCAGTACGTAGCGATTTTGGCGGGGCTGAGCCCGATCGCACGGCGGCGGCACCAGTTCACGCCCGAGCTGCGCGAAATGCGCAACGAGACGATGCTGTTTGTGTTCGGATTGTGAGAGAGAGAAGCAGGACCGCAAACGCCGGGCATGATCTGGTCGCGTTGACGGGTCGCACCTACGGTGTCGTGGCCGGGCTTGTCCCGGCCACCTCAATTATTCCGGCGCAAGGCCGCGAATGCCGAACTCGCCGCGACGAGCCCGGCAACCGCGGCTACGGATGATTTTAAGTGGACCCGGAATCTATAACGCCGGGCGGCCTGCTTAGAAAAATGACGGGAGGACGCATATGGGTTCGTATCATCGCAAACTTCTCCGCTATCTGCTGGCGAGCGCCGTGCTGGCAACGCGCGCAGTCGCCGCCGACGTTACGCCGGAGCGGCTCGTCAATGCCGACCGCGAGCCCGGCAACTGGCTGATGAACCACCGCACCTACGACGCGCAGCGCTATTCGCCGCTTGACAAGATCAATCGCGGCAATGTCAAGGACCTTAAGCTTGCCTATGCGGTCGCGCTGGGCGGCACCGCGGTGAACGAGAATCTCGAGGCAACGCCGCTCGCCGAGGACGGGTTTCTCTATCTCACTGATCAGTGGGGCGTGCTTTATAAGGTCGACTCGCGATCCGGCGACGTCGGCCGCATCGTCTGGCGCATGGACCCCGGGCAGGAGAAGATCGACGCTGCGAACCGCGGGGCGGCCCTGTCGGGCGGCTTTGTGATCTCGATGGCAAACTATCCGCCGCGCATGATCGCGACCAACAAGGAGACCGGCAAGGTCGCGTGGGAAACCAATCTCTCCGATGGTCAGCCCGGTGTCATCTTCACGGCGGCTCCGCTCGCGGTGAGGGACAAGATCGTCATCGGTGCCTCCGGCGGCGACCGCGGTGTGCGCGATTTCATGGTCGCGGTCGACGCCGCGACCGGCAAGCTCGCGTGGCGCAAATACGTCATCCCGGCGCCGGGCGAACCAGGTAGCGAGACGTGGAAGGACAGGAACAATGCCTGGCAGACCGGCGGCGGCGCCATGTGGGTCACGGGATCATACGATCCTGCAACCAACCAGGTACTGTGGGGCACCGGCAATCCCGTGCCATGGTCCGATCCCTACTACCGTCCGGGCGACAATCTGTTCACCAACAGCGTGATCTCGTGGGACCCCGACAGCGGCGCCATGAACTGGTACCACCAGTACACGCCGGGCGATATGTGGGACTACGATGAGGAGGGCACCCACATCCTGATCGACGGCGAGATCTCCGGCCAGATGCACAGGATCGTCATGCACACAGCGCGCAACGGATTCCTCTATTCGTTCGAGCGCGCCAACGGCCAGACCCTGATGGCCAAGCCCTATGTAGATGTCGTCAACTGGACCGCTGGCATTGATCAGAAGACCGGCAAGCCGCTGGACTACGACCCGAACCGCGACGTCCAGGTCTATTCGGGGCGACAGAATTTCACGCTCCAGGACCCGACTCGCACACTATGCCCCTCGATGTCGGGCGGCAATAATTTCTGGCCCGCGTCATACAGCCGGCGCACCAAGCTCCTCTACGTCCCGTCGATGACCTCGTGCAATGAGGTCACGCTCGATCAGGAGTCGATTAAGAAGGGCGTCTATTTCAGTCCGACGTTCCGCAGCATCGAGCGCAATGAATCCGATCTCATCATGATCGATCCGCTCACCGGCGTGATTAAGAAGAAAGCGCATGCGATCTATCCAAACAACAGCGGCGCCGTCGCCACCGCCGGCGGTCTGGTGTTCACCGGTTTCACGGACGGAACGCTTGCGGCCTATGATGACTCATCTCTCGAGCAGCTATGGAAGATCAACGTCGGCACTGGCTTTTCGGCGCCTCCCATGACCTTCGAGGCGGGTGGCAAGCAGTATGTCGCCATCCTGACGGGGCTGAGCCGCGTATCAAAAACCAGGCACGTCCTGACTCCGGAACTGCGCGAGATGCGCCACCAGACGATGATGTTTGTGTTCGGGCTGTGAGGAAAAGTATGCGGACTTGTGATCTATCGTGCTGCCCGAAAGCGCAGCCGTCCGCAACCCTGCTTCGGCCGCGGAATGCCGGCCGTTCTCTACCTTACTATTTCTTGCGGACAAAGGCCACCGATCCCGGATTTGCGCTCGGCTTGATCCGGGCTACGATCAGGGAAACGCAACGGGAGGTCACCATGCATTCGCTTCATCGCCATTCCCTGCGGCGCCTCATGCTCGCCGGCGCCGTCACGCTGACGGCGGCGCCCGCCGTCGCGGCGGATGTCACGCCGCAGCGGCTGACAAACCCCGAGCCGGGCAACTGGCTTATGAATCATCGCACTTACGACGCGCAGCGTTATTCGCCGCTCGATGCGATCAACAAGACCAACGTCAAGGCCCTCAAGCTCGTCTATGCGGTCGCGATCGGCGGCAATGCGGTCAACGAGAATCTGGAGTCGACTCCGCTTGCTGAGGACGGATACCTCTATGTAGTCGATCTGTGGGGCGTCGCCTACAAGATCGATGGCCGCGCCGGGAACGTAGGGCGGATCGTCTGGCGCATGGACCCGGGGCAGGAAAAGGCGCCGGACGCCAATCGCGGCGCCGCGTTGTGGGGCAATTTCGTCATCTCGGTCGCCAATCATCCGGCGCGGCTCATCGCCACCAACAAGGAGACTGGCAAGGTCGCCTGGGAGACCAACCTGTCCGATGGCCAGAGCGGGCTGCAGTTCACGGCGGCGCCGTTGGCCGTCAAGGACAAGATCGTAGTTGGCGCCTCGGGCGGCGACCAAGGCGCACGCACTTTCATCCTCGCGCTCGATGCCGCCACAGGCAAACTCGCGTGGAAGAAATTCGTCATTCCGGCCCCCGGCGAGCCCGGCAGCGAGACCTGGAAGGACAAGAACAACGCCTGGCAGACCGGCGGCGGCGCCATGTGGGTCACGGGCTCCTACGATCCCGATACCAACCAGGTGCTTTGGGGCACCGGAAATCCGGTGCCGTGGTCGGACCCCTACTACCGCCCGGGCGACAACCTCTACACCGACAGCCTGATCTCGTGGGATCCGGACACCGGCAAGATGAACTGGTACCACCAGTATACGCCGGGCGACATGTGGGATTATGACGAGGAGGGATCCCACATCCTGATCGACACAACGGTGGGCGGGCAGCCGCGCAAGCTCGTTGCCCACGCGGCTCGCAACGGTTTTCTCTATTCCTTCGAGCGCGCCAACGGCCAGACCGTGATGGCAAAGCCTTACATGCAGCGCATCAACTGGACGGCCGGCATTGACCAGAAGACCGGCAAGCCCCTCGATTATGATCCAAACCGCGATATCCAGGTCTACTCGGGCAAACAGAACTATACCCTCGCCGAGCCGACCAAGCAGCTGTGCCCAGCGCTGACCGGCGGCAACAACTACTTCCCGCCGTCCTACAGCCGCCGCACCGGGTTGCTCTACATTCCGGCGTTTACCATGTGCAACGACTCTACGCTCGACCAGGAGGCGATCAAGAGAGGCATCTATTTCAGCCGGATCTCAAAGTTCAACGAGCGCAATGAGTCCGACCTCATCATGGCCGATCCGGTAACCGGCGAGGTGAAGAAGCGCGTGCACTCGATTTATCCCAACGTGAGCGGCGTGGTCACAACTGCCGGCGGTCTCGCCTTCACGGCCTTCACCGACGGCACGTTCGCGGCTTACGACGATAACACGCTCGACCAGCTCTGGAAGGTCAACGTCGGCACCGGCTTCAACGCGCCGCCGATCACGTTCGAAGCCGGCGGCAAGCAATACGTCGCGATCCTGTCGGGCATCAGCAATATCACCAAGGGCCGGCACGCACTCACCCCGGAACTGCGCGAGCAGCGCAACCAGACCATGCTGTTTGTGTTCGGGCTGTAGTGGGTGCCCCCACCAAAACTGTCATGCTCCGCGAAAGCGGAGCATGCACCGTCGGCTTTGGGATCGACAAGCTGACGGTTACTGGATCCTCCCAGGCTATTGAACGAGGAGCCTCACGTGAACGCCTGCAAGTTCATCGTCGCTGCCCTGCTGACCGCCACCCTCCAGCTCTCCTTCGCCTCCGCACAGAACGTCTCGTTCGGTGATCGGCTGTTCCATGAAAAGGCGGACTGCCAGTTCTGTCATGGCCCCGACGGCGACGGGCGCGGCGACCCGCGCTCGCCGGGCCGGGCCGCCAATCTGCATGAGACCACGCTTAATCGCGACCAACTTATCGAGGTCATCGCCTGCGGGCGACCAGCCACGGAGATGCCGCACTTCGACAAATACGCCTACGAGGATACGGACTGCTACGGCCTCAAGGGCAAGGATCTGGGCCGCGATGCGCCGCACGACCCGCATTCGACGCCCCTGACGCGACGCGAAATCGAGGCCGTCGCGGATTACGTGATCAAAACATTCGTGGGGAAATAGCGGCGCACGAAGCGGAGCGGGTTCTGCGCGGCATCTCATAGGTGTCGCATCTATGCGGCGGGATCCCGGACGAGGTCGATATCCGACGTCGTCCGCTCACCCGGGGCGAAAGCCCACGCCTTCAGGCAGCGCTAGAATACTTGCATTTTAGAATCTGAAGTAAAAGAGTCGAGTTCTATTGTGACCTTTAGATTGGGACGAGTTATCGTGTCCTCGAACACGACTTGGTCGTGGAGGTAGAGGGATATCAAGCTTCAATCCAACTGTTGTTGGCTTCGCTCGGTGTGGACGGTGATTGCCTTTAAGGGCGTGTCCCGAAGGGAGCG
>JASHYD010000753.1 GCA_030043175.1 Xanthobacteraceae bacterium
ATATCGGGAACACCCGTCTCCCAACATCTGGCCTGGCGCATCTCGCCGTTCCTATTGGCTAGCACGAGCGCATTTTGCTTTTTCAGTGCCTCCAAAGCCCAGGGCATCAGATTGTCAGCGGCTTCGTTGTTGACGTCCGCCACCCGGTAAGTCGCCGACACCCCGAGATCGGCAGCGACGCGTTATTGTAGAATTGGTGTGCTGGGTCGGCGACGATCGGACCGATTCCGCTCTCCGGCGCCAGCCATTCATTGGCGGTTCGATCGTACGGCACGTCGGCCGGGCTCGCAGGCCGGGTGCGCCCCCCGAACAGGTAAGCCCTCCACGCCACACCTGGCTCTTGCATCAAACGCGGTATGGCGTTTCGGGAATCCGCAGCGCGCGCCGGTACATCCGCGACGGACGTTAAGACGGCAGCCATCAATGCGGCGCCGGCAAGCACATTCTGCTTTGCTTTGCCTATCCGTTTGTCGCGAGCCAAAGCCTTGAGCATTTCCTGACCCTTCGAATATTCAGTGCTTCCGTCTCAGAGCGATTCGGCTCACCTTCCGACCAACTGTCCATGTGAGCGCGCAAGATAATAGCATTTCGCCGCCCATTCGAACCCCGCGTTTCTGTCATCGATGCCCGCCGGAACTTGCCCTGCCAGGTGGGCTTTCGGGCGGCCGATGTTGCAATTGCGGGCCATGCTAAATGACCATCAGCGGGCATGATCGGCGGCGGCTGCAGCCGGCGTTCTCAGCAATCTTGGCGGGACCCTGTGGTCGATCGCAGACGGTTACGCCGGATTGACCTGCAGCCGGTACCCCAACTTTCGGCCTGACCACTGTAGTTGGACGCTACCGAGGGGCCGACCTTTGAGGCGGTCTGAGCCGATTATCGGACCTGCGCCCAATTCACCTGCGGGGTGTGGCGGAGCCGCGATATGCCTGCGCCCTTATGGTTTTGGAAAGAGGCGTTTCGCTCTCCTGGCCTTACTCACTCTTATTGCGCTTTCGGGGCGGCGATCGTGCGGGGTTGTTATCACCAAATTCTCAGGCCACACGGTCACTTTGCGAAGTTCGGCCACGCTTCTTGCCGACACGCTAACGTCACGGTCGACCTCAACCTGCATCCTGGCAGGCAAGCCACCAAGAGCTACTTGTAGCGCGGCAATGCTTCTGGGTTTATATCGCATTTGGGCTCCATGTCGGCTACCGACCGCTGTGCTGCAACCTCATCAGCACGTGTCGGGCCATCCCTGGCATTTTCCGTTTGCAAATGCGCAGTGCGCACCGACGCTTCAAGCGTATTTTTTGCTGTCGATGTTGACTGTCTGAGGAAATGAAGCGGTTGATCGAGCCCATTCAAATTACGGAGCGGGGTCCTGCTGGGCCACAGCGGAAAAATTTCCACGTCCCCTGGAACAAATCTCTAAAGCGGGAATTCCTACAAAGCGTTCCGGCCGCCGGCCGGGAGCTGCGCGCCGGCGGACCGGGGGCGGGCAACCCACTGAGGGGGAGGCATGGGAACACAATTTGGATTTTGGACCTTTCGCGCCTGGGGTTTTTTAGCCGACGCCTTTGCATCGCTCGGGAGCGAGCGAACACATCTCGAAGCTCTGCCGATGCCTGGCGAGCCCCTCCTCTCTTGGAGCGTCTACCTGGCCAACGCGCCGGCCAAATGGCTCGGAACCGTTGACGCAAGTACCGCTGACGGGGCAATCGAAGTCGCAGCCGAAAAATTCGGCGAGGAGCCGGAACGGCTAATGGCGGTGAGGCGGGCGTAGCAGCGGGCCGAACTGGGATGGTTGTGACCGACTCCTTACGTCCGCCATTGTCGGGGCATGCTCGCTTGGCACAAGTCTTTGTCGACTACCAGACCTTGTAGTAGGCCCGGCTTTTGCGTTCCTTGGGTCTGAAAAGGTCCATTGCTCGCCGGAGAGCGAGCGCCAAGACGACACTGCGCTTTTTGATGGCGGGAATGTGGATCGTAGGCTTGAAATGACCTCCTTCCTCCCCGGCCGGGAGCTGCGATTTCGAAACTCAGCTCTCGACTGGCAATTGAGATTGTCGCCTGAGTGGCGACCGGCTCTTATCTCGCACTCGCGAAGCCTGCTGAAGCTTCTGACTTTCTAGCGCCTGCCAACGCTGCACTAGCCCCAACCAAAACGCCTTGTCGCTGTCGCTTTTAGCGCCGGCCGCGAGGCGGCGACATTCATCGGCGCGCCGCCGAAATTGTTCTACACTCACTTCCGTCCTCCCTGCCGACCGTGCCCTCCTGCTCAGGTCGGCAGACCCAAAAAGTTTCTAATCTTGGCGAGTCAATGGCTTAAACGTTTTATGAGGTTTTTTCGATCGAGTAGTGTCAAATATGCAACACCCGGACAATATATGATTGAAGCTATTATTTTATCACTATTTTTGGATGTATCCAGCATCGCCAGCAACAGAAGGCAGGCGGCCCCCGGTGTTTTCGTTCGCCGATATCGTCTTCGGAAACGCAAGACATCATCCCCAGCCTTGCGGTGATTGGCATGGTATTTTTTCGAGCGACCCGCTCTGACGCCAAGAGTGACGTGAGGAAAGGCAAAGCCCTTCCCGCTCGCAGGTTCGAATCCGTTCGACGCCACTCGCAGGAACGCTTCCGCACCCCTCCAAGCCTTCGCGGCCTGGATCGCATCGAGACGGTCATCCAAGACGAAACGGGCAAGAAAGCCGGAATAAAGATCACTCTTCCTCGGGAACAGCGATGGAAAGGAATGATACCTCGCAGGGTAAACAACGAGTGCGCGGTTGGATCATTAGATCGTTCGCAGGCGTCAACTGCTGCCATGAGTACGGTCAGTACGGTCGCCGACGCGGCCGCGAACCAAGCGACTTTGGCCGCTACAGGCGTACCCGGTGGTTCTCCGGTGCCGGAGACCCCCCTGCCGGGATCGTCAGGGTGCGTTGAGCGTTGATCTACTTTGACATGTCCACCTAAGGCGAGAACCTTCGCGGGGCTGTCAACGCGGCTTTGAGTGAGCCGCCCTCTCGCAGAACGTCATCAGGACATGCTCGCTGCCATCATCGCGGCTGTCTGGCTGCCGATCGGCCATTCGCTCTGGCGCGTTACGTCTTTTTGCCGGTCCTGGACCGCTTTTTGACTACACGTGGAACGGTGGAAGGGGCCGCATTGTAAAAAGGATTCTGGATGCACTGGCCGCCAAAGCCCCGATTCCTCCCATCCTGAGCACATTGCTCACGGCTCGAAAAGACGCAATCAACGGCTCTGGTGTCTCCTATGATGCACCACGGATAGCTTACATACGCGTGGACCTGGCCCGACCCAACGAATACGGCAGATAGGGCTAGTCCGGCAGCCATTAGCGTTTTCATGTTTGGTCTTTCCATCTACGGTCTGCAAACACGAACAGGCGCCGCGGTCGAACGAACGCTTATTCGGATCGCAAATGCCGATG
>JASHYD010000754.1 GCA_030043175.1 Xanthobacteraceae bacterium
CATCGAGGATGGTGCGCTCACCACCTGCCTCATAGTTGAGGGCGATCGAGATCGCGACGCGCGCGTTGCCCGGCCAGCGCGGATGCGGCGGGTGGGCACCATAGCCCCGCATATCCCGGAGGTAAGGCGCCTTGGTCACGAATGCCATTTCGCGTGCATATCCGCCAGCTTTGCGATCTCTGTCAAAACATATCATGTTATATTGGCGCGTAGAGTTGAGCCGCCGCATCGGACCGGCCTTCCCGTGCCGCTCGCAAAAATCCGAAACAAGGACTGCAAGTTTGCATCAATTCGGTCGACGTTAGCTCACCGAAAACACGGAAGGATAGAACATGATGCGAGCCCCCGCTCTTGCCCTCTTCTACTAGGTGCCAGCGCCGGCGCGCAAGAGCGCTTCCAGCCAGTCGCCAAAGATGGGGCAGCGTTTCGTCTCGATGCTGTTTGGTTTTAAACTAGCCGCAAGTGAGGAAATCGGTAAACCAACGCGCAATTTCGACCTCGATAGATCGCCAAGCGCCTTCCAGATCGCCATACCGAGAAGTGCGTGCTTTATAGAGCTTCCCAAGCTCTGTTTCGATCTGCGGCAGGTCGATGCCGGTCGGCACGCCGTTCTCGACGATACGACGGCCAGCCACGATCACGTCCCGCACAAATCTGCTGTTGCCACGGCTGAAAAGAAGACCGATCGGGCTCACAGGCATCACGGCGTCCCTATCCAGCTCGTCGTAGTCAAGCACCGTAAAGTCTGCCGGCGCCCCTGGCTTGAGAGCGCCATCGCCCGGAGCGCCGATCGCGCGACGCCCGTTCCTTACAACTGTCTGTAAGAATTCTTCAGTCGTCCAGTTAGGACTGAAGCCCTGGCCGCGATGAACAAGCTGGACGAGCCGCATCTCGCGAAGAATGTCGTCATCCTCGTCCAACGCTAAGCCGTCCACGCCGACACAAACCGGGCAACCGCAACGCTGCGCCTCCGCAACGGGAGCTAGGCCTGAACCAAGGTGAAGATTGGAGCTGAAGTTGGTCACAATGCGGACACCGCTCGCTGCGAGAAGATCAAGCTCCGTGCGCGTGGCGTGTACACAATGAGCCACAGTCAGGCGAGGCGAAAGAAAACCGATGTCGCTGAGATACCTCACCATTCCGCCCGGAAACTTATCATCGGCCCAGCGGCGCTGATACGGCGTCTCAAGAAGATGCATGTGAATGCGCCGCCCCGTGCGTGCGGATGCTTCGGCAATGGCCTCGAGCAGCGGCCGCGAACACCATTGCACACCGGCGGGCCCGAACTGGACATCTACCATAGGAACAGCCGCAGCGATTTCTTGCGTGAGCGCAATGAGCTCCTTTGCTGGAACGGCGGGCTTCAGGAAGGTGTGCCGCACAACCTCGCTCACATCTTCAGGCAATCTGGCCAGAAGGCTCTCAGTGTCGCCGTAAACGAGAGGGTTTTGATCGCGAAGTGCCAAAGCAAAGCCGAGCCGAATGCCAACGTCTTTGGCAGCGCGCGCGATCGCCCGGGCCTCCTCGACCACGGTCATCTCGCCGCTCGGACGTGTGTAGTGGATCATCATCCCACCACAGCCCGCTTTAGCCGACCGTCCGAGAGCTGAGGCCGCGACAAGATAGGGGTCGGGCGGTGTGGCAAATGCAGAGCGCAGAATCCACGTTTCGAGGGGCATTCCAATCGCCCCGAATGACGACAACCTCGGGCGCGCATGATCATGAGCGTTTATCAGAGCAGGAATAGTGAGGGAGCGCCGGGCCGAATGCGTCGTACCTGCCGTTATTTCGGCAATTGCGCCATCTCGGATGATCAGCGACACGTCATGTAGAATGCGAGCGTTGTCATCAAACAGATGGCTCGTTGAGAAAGTTGTCATGCGTGTGTTGCCGATGTTCTCCGAGCAGGTAAGCGTCGGTCCTGTGTCTTAGGATGGAGACGCGCTAGCCAATGATTCGGCGAGCAGGTCAGCTGGCTCCGGCGAGATCGCGAAACAGAACGCCGAGCTCAGCGGGGCTAACGCTTGGCTCTGCGTAAATTGCACCGCGCGGCCTCGTAAAGGCCAACTCCCCACCTCGCAGGCCAAGCAAAGGCTGAGCCAGTTCAGCCACAGCGGCGGCGGGTGTGCGACTCTCGAGCACGACAAGGTGAGCCGGCATACCGGGAGCCACGCCGTAGTCGCCAAGATTCATGAGGCGCGCCGCGCTCTCGCTTACCATATCAAAACAGGCATGCAGATCGGAAGGTGCTGCAAGTTGGGCGACATTGGCGTACAGGTTCGCCGCGCGAATGAGGGAGCAGTCGCCATAAGGCGTGAAGGGATTTAGGACATTATTGCTCGCGATCGAACATCCAACGCCCATCCGAAGCAGTTGATGAAGCGGAGCAACGCCACGAGGTTTGTTTGCGAAATAATTCCTACCCATCAAGAACAGGTCCGTTGCGGGCAACGCGGTGACTGCCACTCCGGCCTCTGCGAGACGGATGCCAGCACAAGTAAGCGCCTCTTCATTCAGGGACGAGAGCTTCGTAACATGGCCGACAGCAACACGCCCACCCCAGCGGTGTCTGTCGACCATCTTGCAAACGTCCACGAGCAAAGAGCCTTCCGGATTGAGATCAAAGTCGAGATGAAAATCGATATCCAGGTTATACCGGGTTGCCAGCGCAAAAACCCTTGCAATCTGCCCCTTGGGATCCGTGTCAGTGTAGGGGCAACCGCCGATCAAATCGGCCCCTCGCTGGCAGGCCTCCTCAAGCAGCTGTTCTGTGCCCGCATCATTGAGCAAACCCTCCTGAGGAAACACGCAGATCTGTATATCCACGAGCCGAGCGTAGCGGAATTTCAGCTCGCGAATGGCCGTGAAGCTTCTTAGGCCTATCCGGGGATCAACCTCCACATGCGTTCGGATCCGATTTGTTCCGTGGCGAATGGCCATCAGCAGGGTTCGCTCGGCACGTTGGAATACATCATCTTCAGTGAATTCGCGCTTGGCCGCCGCAACCTCCGCTATCGCCTCCTCAAGGGTCGGTTGCGAACACGGACACCTCTCAGTCAGACACGACTTGTCGAGATGGAGATGTGTTTCGACAAAGCCAGGAAATACGAGCCTTCCCAGAACATCGAGCGTCGGCGCCGACGTCTCGAGCACGGGTGAGACTGCCATGATTCTCCCGTGGGCCACGCCAATGTCGACGAAAGGCTGGTGGTTCGAAAGCCTAGCTCCGCGCAGGACGAGATCGAGCGGCACCGAAAGGACGCCTCCTTGAGGGGTTTCTCGTTGTCATCGAGCCCGGCGGTCACGCCAATGGCTCCCCGCAGCATAAGGGAGAGGAAGTTGGATTCATCGTTGAGGTCAGCTGGAGTTGACGATCAACAACGAGAAGCACCTGCTTCGCGTCCTTTTACTTGCGCTCGGACCTCCTCGATGCGATCGCACAATCCCGGTAAGACCCGTATGCGGGCAGTATGGATCAATACGCCGCCGACGTTTTGGACGCAAATGCAACCTTTGGCCATTTCGGCCAACTCTGCATCGCGGTTCGAGAAGCCCATGAGGCGAAATTCGTCGGCGCGCAATAAGCGTCTCGCCCTGCGTGGGCATCGAGCCGGTCAAACGCAATGCCGGCGCCCGGCGCGCCGCGCGACATCGTCCGCCACGCCAATCGCGTTTCCGGTCGGCGTTTTTCCCTAATGCATTTGACGAGTAAATCCAGCCAGTCTCTCTGCCAGTAGCATCAGCGCCAGCGTGAATATCACGATGACGCCGGAAGCAGCCGCCGTGCGCACGTCGAGGTTCGTGTCGATCTGCTGCCAGAGATGTATTGGCAGGACTTCGTTACGCTCGTCGGCGAGAAACAACGACACCGCTATGTTGTCAAACGATGCCATAAACGCAAGGAATGCGCCCGAACCAAGCCCTGGTGCGATCAGCGGCAGGGTTACGCGGCGAAACGTCATCCACGGCCCGCCGCCTAGACTGTGCGAGGCATCGAGAAGCGCCGGGTCGAGCTGAGACAGCGCCGCGATTGTGGTGCGAAGGACGAACGGCACGCAGACGATGACATGGCCAACCACCAGGAGCGGGATGCTCGGCGAAAGCCCGAGCTTGTTGATGTAGACCAGCGCCGCAAAACCGAATGCCAGCGCCGGTAAAAGCAGCGGGGATATGAACAGAAGGTCACAGGCTTTGACCCAGGCGGAACGGCTGCGCGCGATTGCAATCGACGCGGCCGTGCCGAGCAGCACGGCAAAAATCATGGTCCAGAAGGCGATGATGAGGCTGTTCCAGGCTGCTCGCTGCATCTGGTCGGCGTCGATGAGGGCGTGATACCAGCGCAGCGACAGGCCGGGTGGCGGGAAACGTAGCGATTCCGACGCCGTCAACGACGTAATCAGAACGACGATGGAGGGCGCGATGAGGAATAGCATCGCAAGGACCGTCATCGCTCCGAATACGAGTCGGAGCGAAAGGGAGTTCCAATCGTTTGGGTGCCTAGGCGCGGGCATAGATCTCGCTCTTTCGCCCCAGAGCGCCGAGCAGCCCGACAATGATCAGAACCGAAACCATGAACACGACAGAGATCGCGGCCGCAAACGGCCAATTATTGGCGCCGACCGCCTGCTGATAGATGTGCAGTGGCATGTACACGAGGCGAGCGCCGCCGATCAAAGTCTGTGTCACGAAGGCGGTGACCGAGGCCGTATAGGTCAGGATGCACCCGGCAACGATGCCAGGCAATGACAACGGAACGGTCACGCACCACAGCGTTTTCCATTCGCCTGCCCCGAGTGCGCGCGAGGCGTCCACAAGATTCCGATCGATTTTCGATAACACCGTGAGGATCGGAAGTACCATCAGCGGCATCTGCACTTGCGCCAGGACCAGGACGACGCCGGCCTCCGTGTAGAGGAGTCTCACCGGCTCATCGGTGAGCCCGAGAGCGAGTATGCCCTTATTGATGATGCCTTGGCGGCCCAGGATAACGATCCACCCAAAGGTCCGCACAACCACGCTGGTCAGGATCGGCATGATCACCAAAAAGATGATCATGCTTTGCAAGCGCGCGCCGGCGTGAGCGCATACCCAGGCGATCGGATAGCCGAAGGTTAGGCAGACCAACGTCGCCTTGGCGCCGAGCAGCAACGTCTCCCAGAGGATCGAGTAGTTAAACGAGTCGGTGAAAAACCTGGCGTAGTTGGCGAGCGTCCAAGTCCTCATAGCCACCTCGGCGTGCAAGGATAGCACAATGAGGACCAGGAGAGGCGCAACGAAGAACACGACGAATAAGGACGCGAGCGGAAGCGCGAGTTGGGACTGGCTAACCTTCATGGCGCCGTCTGAGCTACACCTTGATCTCGCGGTTGAACCGGTCGATCAACGCACCGCGCTGTGGGTTGAGCTTGGCCCAATCGAAGCCGCGGATCTTCGCCAGATCATCGTGCGTCTTAGCGAGCGCCGTGGTGATGGCCCCCTGAAGCGGAACCTTGGAGTTGGTCGGGATGGCGTCGTAAGGCGGCTTGAGCATCTGCGCCTGGATGTTGGGGTCGAGGTGGAGGTCGATATACTTCACCCCAAGCGCCGGCTCAGCCGCATTCGCCACAAGGTGCAGGCTCGTTTCCCAGCCGACCGCGCCAGTGTCGGGAATGGCAAGTTCCACTGGCACGTCCTTCGCTCGCAACGTCTGCACGAAGTTGAAATTGTACGGCGCGATGTCGATCTGCTCCTGCTGCCACAGCGTCGCGAAGGCACCGAGATTGGCGGCGACCGCGCCGACGTTGGGCAGGAGTGTGCGCAGAGCCCTGAACGCAGGCTCGAAGTCGGTCTCGCTGCCACCCCGGATTCGGTTAAGTTCGGCCAAGAATGCCATGCCGAGCTGGCTGTTGAGCGCGGTGAGACCCACTCGGCTCTTGTATTTCGGGTTCCACAAATCCTCCCAGCTTTTTGGCGGCGTGGTAATCTTCTGCGGGTTGTAGCCAATGCCAATCACCTGCATGGTGATCCTGGGGCCCCACTTGTCCTGGAATTTGGGGATCAGGCCGGAAAAATTCGGGGATTGCGCCACGGGGTATTCGACGATCAACCCTTCCTTTACGGCGTCGAGCACTTGCGGCGTGTCGAAGAATGCAACGTCGAACGGCGGCCTGTTGCCTTTGGCGGCGGTAAGACGCGCGACTTGATCGGTGCCGAGCACGATCGATTGCGTGACCGTGGCGCCGGTCGCCGACCGGAAGGCCGGCAGGATGATGTTGCGGTCGGCTTCGCTCCAGGTGCCCGGAAAGGTCGCAGCCACCAGGGTTTTTGCCTGAGCGCGCAAGATCGATGGCACGGCCAACATCCCGCCGAGCGTTGTTGCGCCGGAGAGCATCGTCCTGCGATCAAGGTGGCGTGCCATAAATGACTCCTCTACTGTCAGGATGCGGGAAAGACGTTGCAGTTTTCCGGTGAGGCTGGGGCGATCTGTACCCGCTCACCGATGTGCCGTATCGCATGACGCCTCTCCCGCGGCTCGCTGATCTTGAGCGACAGCCCCGGGGTGAGTTCGACCTCGTAAAGGATTTGGGCGCCGAGCGGCATCACCGCCCTGACGGTCGCCGCGAGCCCGCCGGTCGACACCAGCTGGAGCTGCTCTGGGCGAATCGAGACGATCACCTTGCCGCCGTTCGCAAAGCTTGCGGTCGCCGGTACATCGAAGCGGATGCCGCCCGGCAGAGTAACACGGGGAGTACCCGTCGCTTTGCTGAACTCGCCTAGCAACACATTTGTAGTTCCGACGAACTCATTGACGAATAGTGTTCTGGGCGAATCGTAGATCTCCGTCGGCGTTGATACCTGCTCGATGACGCCGCGGGACATGACGGCAATGCGGTCGGCCATCGACAAGGCCTCTTCCTGGTCGTGCGTCACAAGAATAGTAGTGACGCCTGACTCGCGAACTAGCCGCTTGACCTCGATCTGCATGTCGAGCCGCAGG
>JASHYD010000755.1 GCA_030043175.1 Xanthobacteraceae bacterium
ACAACAAGCAGGAATGGCCCGACTGGTATCCCCCCAAGGAGATGATCGAGCGCCAGCCGGAGCTGAGGAAGGTGATGAGCGAGCTGCAGAGCGGCGTCGGTATGCATGGTGGTCCCGGCAACCCGCTCGGAGCGCGTGCGCTCTATCTCTGGCAAGGCAACAAGGATACGCTGTACCGCATCCATGGCACCGTCGAACCCTGGACGATAGGCAAAAGCGTCTCGTCCGGATGCATCCGTATGATCAATCAGGACGTGATCGACCTCTATCAGCGCGCGGCCGTCGGCGCCAAGGTGGTGGTGCTTTCGTCGCGGACAGGTGTCGTGCGGTAGTAATAGGATGATCGCGAACCCGCAGCCTTGAATTATAAAGACGGCTGGGACGTGGAGGGAGGCAGACATGAGGGAAGACGTGAAGTCAAATGAGGCGGGTCAAGAAGCGGGCATATCCCGTCGTGATTTCGGTGCCGTGTCGCTAGCCGCGGGATTTGCGGCCGTGGCAGGGCCTTCGGCCGCCGAAGCTGCAGAGCGCCCGCTCACTGAAACCGACGTAACGGTCAAAACGCCGGACGGGAATTGCGACGCAGCTTTCATTCACCCGACGAGCGGAACCTATCCCGGCGTGCTGATCTGGACAGATGTCTTCGGGTTGCGCCCCGCGATGCGCCAATTCGCGAGAAGGATTGCAGCCGAGGGCTATTCAGTGCTCGTCCCGAACCCGTTCTACCGGACCGCAAAGGCGCCGAATTTCGACAACCCTTCCACCTTTGATTTCGGCAGCGAGGCGGACAGGGCCAAGCTGCCGCCGCTGACCGGGCCACTCAATGCCCCGGGCGTCGTGGAGAGGGACGCCATTGCTTATGTGGCTTTTCTCGATGCCCAGAAGGAAGTTGACAAAACGAAGAAGATCGGAACGCAGGGCTATTGCATGGGCGGTCCGCTCGTCGTTAGAACCGCCGCGGCGGTGCCGGATCGGGTTGGGGCCGGCGGGTCCTTCCACGGCGGCGGCCTGGTGACAGACAATCCCAACAGCCCGCATCTTCTCGCGCCCAAGATCAAGGCGCGCATGTATTTCGGCATCGCCGCGAACGATGACATGCGCCAACCCGACGCGAAAGACAAATTGAAGGAGGCATTCGCCGCAGCGCACGTGCCGGCCGAAATCGAGGTCTACACAAGCCTGCATGGCTGGTGCGTCCCGGATATGCCGCTGCAAGACGGCAAGCCGATATACAACATGGCGGATGCAGAGCGTGCCTGGGGCAAGCTCGTGACTCTTTATAAGGCGCTTGGCTGACCCGGCACCGGTCTGCCTCAATTTACTCTCGGTACCGCTCTCGCCTCGCTGAGCGAAGAGCCGAAGACCTGTGCTCGGTATTGCGGTGGCCGCAGCGAGGCGCTCGATATTGGCGCGCCCCGCCGCCGCGGTAAGAGCGCTCGGCTGGCGATTCGGCTTTGCTGAGTGCCGACTGCATCCCGCGGAATGCGATACCGCAAGATCTTCCAGCCGAACCTGGTTCCGTTTCCGCACTGACGGCGATAAGCTACGCTGCACCGATCGAAGGGGCCGACAATGCGAAGACGCGAGTTCATCGCTGGACTGCTTGGCACCGCGGCATGCCCGCTGGCGGCGCGAGCGCAGCGACCGCAGGTGGTCGGCCTCCTCAACGGTGTCGCATTTGAAGGGGAATACGCGGGTGCGGTTACGTCGATTCGACGAGGTTTACAGGAGGCCGGGCTTGTCGATGGGCAAGACTTCGCTGTCGAATACCGCACCGCACACGGAGAGTACGAGCGACTGCCGGACCTCGCGGCTGATCTGGTTCGCAGTCATGTGGCGGTGATCGTTGTTATCGGCGCTTGGGCGCCGGCGCTGGCGGACAGGGTAGCCGCCTTGTCAATCCCGATTGTTTTTGCGATGGCATCCGATGCAGTCGAAGTCGGCGTGGCGAACGGTTTCAACTGGCCGCAAGCCAGCCCGGCGGGTGCGAGCTTTGCCTCGGCCGGACCCGCGTCCGAGCGGTTTTCGTCGCTGCTCGAACTCAGGCCCGGCGCATCTTTGATCGGCTATCTCGACAACTCGCGCTTGTCAGGCGCCTTCGAAACCAACGTAGAAAACGTCACGGCGGCGGCTCGGATGCGGGGGCGAGAGCTTGCTGTTTTCGATGCCGGCACCGAGCAGGAGGTCGACAGCGCCTTCACTCAAATGGCCGTACGGCGCGTTCGTGCGCTCATGGTCAGTCCCGACCCTTTTCTGGCCGCCCGGCAGGAACAGATCATTGCGCTCGCCGCCCAGAGCAGGCTGCCCACCGTCTATCCGACACGTGGGGCGGTGGTGGCCGGCGGTTTGATGAGCTATGGGCTCGTCCGCAATGATATGTACCGGGCAGCCGGCATTTACGCGGGCCGAATCCTCAAGGGCGCAATATCGGCTGAGTCGCCGATCATGCTTGCGACAAGGTTCGAGCTGGTTATCAACAACAGGACCGCCATGGCCCTTCGCATCACGGTGCCGCGGAGACTGCTGGCTCGCGCCGACGAGATAATTGATTAGCTCGCGCGCCGAACCCGATCACTCCCCCAATTGGCTTTGTCCTATATCTACCACCGCGACGCTGATCGTTTCCTGGCGGTTGTTGCGCACAATTCCGAGTTTCACGTCATGGCCAATCCCGGTCTCGTCCAATTCGCCTGTCAGATCGGACAGTCGCTGCACTGGCTTGTTGTTTGCAGATACGATGATGTCGCCTAAGGTGCCCGTGCGCCTGTCCACGCCGCGCAAGCCGGCACGCTCGGCGGGGGAGCCTGGAATTGTTCGCAGGATCGGAATGCCATCAACGCCGAGACGCGTCGCGGTCTGCTCGCTGACGGCGACGATGCCGATGCCCGGCGCCGGCACGCGGCCATCCCGAATGAGCTGAGGCACCACCCGGTTGACGACGTCTATCGGAATCGCGAATCCGATGCCGGCGTTCGATCCGGAGGGCGATATGATGGCGGTATTGACGCCGACCACCCTCCCGCTTGAATCGAGCAGCGGGCCGCCGGAATTGCCAGGATTCACCGCTGCATCGGTCTGGATGACATTGGAGATCTGGTGTCCCGAACTGGTCGGCAACCGACGGTGCAGCGCGCTGACGACGCCGAAGGTAAGCGTCTGGTCGAGTCCGAACGGATTGCCGATCGCAAAAGCAAATTGGCCGACCTTGAGATCGGCGGAGCTGCCAATGGCGACAGGCTTCGGCATCGTCTGGGAATTGCGCAGGCGGACGACGGCGAGATCATAGTTCGGCGCCGTGCCGACAATATCCGCGGCCATGGCCTCACCGGTCGCGAGCCGGACCGCGACGTCCGTCGTACCGCTGACCACATGATTGTTGGTGACAATGTTGCCGCCGCCGTCCCAGATAAACCCTGTTCCGGATTGCACGCCTGTACTTTCCTCCTCAAACGGGTTTCCGCCGCCCTTGCGTCCGACGACCTGCACCACCGAGGGCGAGACTTGCTCGAACAATGCGGTGATCGATTGCTCGGCCTCGGAGAGGTTACCGCGCGCCACGACCGGCCGCGGCATCGTGTCGGATAAAACGAAACGCGCAACATAAGGTTGGGCCACGGAGGCCGCCAGCAGCAGCAGAACGACGATGATGGCGTAGCGAACGAACCGACCGTCGCCCATAGCGTGCTCCTTATGGATCCGTGCATTCCCGTCCGCCATTGATAATTCATTCTGCCGACTTTTGCAGCTATGTGTACCTCGTTCGTATTTCGCCAAAATGGGTCGAACATCAGCGAGCAGTCAAAGGGTCTAACCTGGGACCTACGCGGCAGCTACAACCCTTGCCGCCGCCCAGCGCGATTGGCGACGGATTTTTGCTCTAATGGTCTCGTGGTGGCAGGCGTGGACCAGCACGCCGATCCCCTCGCTGATGACAACGTGGCAAAACCGACCTAACGTGACTGTTGGGCGCTGGACGGCGGTTTTGGTGCCCAGTCGGGTCGCCCGGAAGCGTGGTTGAATCCCGCCAGCGACGGTCCACAAAGCGAGGTTGGGGACGTGAGATCGATGACTGAGTTCCTTGCGGCAGGCATATTGGCTGGTGTTCTCGCCACCGCCGCGAAGGCGGAGACCGTGCACGACCATGCCGTCGTTCCGGATTTCTTCCAACCTCGCCGGCTGGGTGGCCAACGAACAGGACTTCGCGGCGGTTCCTGGCAAGCCCGGCCCCGTGGTATCTGATCCGGCCCATCCCTACATCAACAATCTGCTGGCCCGCCGCATTGGCACCCAGCCGACTTTCAGGGTCGCCGATCTCACCAATGCCAACATTAAGCCGTGGGCGAAGGAGCTCATGAAGCGCGAGAACGAGAGGGTGCTCGCCGGCGGGATCGGGTTTACGCCGGGCTCAAGCTGTATGCCGGCGGGTGTGCCGGCATTCATGCTGTTCCCCGTGGTCGAACAGATCTTCTTCGTGCAGTCGCCCAAGGTAGTTCTGATGATCTTTGCGGGCGACGCACAGATAAGGCACATCTACCTCGACGTACCTCATTCCACCCATCCCAAGCCGTCATGGTATGGCGAGTCGGTTGGGCACTACGACGGCGATACGCTGGTGATCGACACCGTCGGGTTCAACAACAAGACCTATGTGGACAAT
>JASHYD010000756.1 GCA_030043175.1 Xanthobacteraceae bacterium
TCTTGACCCTTGCGCCGCCAGCCTATACTCGTGACAACCGTGTGACAGCTCCCGGGGCGGGCAGCGGCCAAATCGATTCCCTCCAGGTCGATTCCCTCTTATGTCGATTCAATCCACGCTAGGTACCGCGAAGAGAACTTTGCGCCTTGACGACGAGGTGCGATTCATCCGTTCCTGGATAGAAGAGCCTCTCGCGATTGGCGCGGTCATGCCATCCGGCAAGCCGCTGGCGCGGGCGATGGCGAAATGCGTCGACCCGGAAACGGAAGGATCGGTTGTTGAACTCGGTCCCGGAACCGGGGCCGTCACGGCGGCGCTGGTGGAACAAGGCATCGAGCCTTCCCGGTTGGTTTTGGTCGAGTTCAATCCGACGTTTTGCCGGCTGCTTCGTACCCGCTATCCGAAAGCGACCGTGGTGCAGGGTGATGCTTATGGAATCAAGCGCCTGCTCGCGAGCTTGCTACGCCAGCCAGCGGCGGCGGTCGTCTCGGGGCTGCCCTTGTTCACGAAGCCACTCAAGTTGCGGGTGCGCCTTCTGGCTGACGCTTTTTCGCTGCTCGCCCCCAATGCCCCTTTTGTGCAGTTCACCTACGCGATAGTGCCGCCGATTCCCCGTTCGTATTCGGGCGCAACTGCCCGCGCCTCTGAGCGGATTTGGCTGAACATCCCGCCCGCGCGCGTTTGGGTCTATCGTAAGGCATAGCATTTTGTTGCCGGGTGCCTTCCCTTGCACAAGGTGCCCCTGCCTGCATGCGGCCAATCGCGTTGGACAACCGGCTCGATCACGCAGCCAGGATTTCGTCCTGGGTCCGATGGCCGGCCGGAGGCCGGGATCGGGTGAACCGGCCCGGGTTCCGCAACTTCCGGGAGGCACGTGCGGGCCTCGCCACTCGGCAGCGCCGGAAAAATCGGGAGAGACGCGATGGCGAAAGGATATTGGGTGGCGCAGATCGAGGTCGGCGATCCGGACGGCTACAAGGACTATGTGGCGGCAAACCAGGCTGCATTCCGCAAATATGGCGCCCGCTACGTGATTCGCGCCGGGCGCCACGAGGTCGTAGAGGGCAGCTGCCGTTCCCGCCTCGTGGTCATCGAGTTTGCGGACTACGAAACGGCGCTCGCCTGTTATCGTTCGCCGGAATATCAGCATGCCATCACGTTGCGGCAGGGGCGCGCAACCGCCGATATCGCGGTCGTCGAAGGTTATGACGGCCAGCAGCCTTAGGCGTTTCACCCTCCGGATATCGCCCTTCTCAGGTGGAGGAAAATCATGTCGGACATGCGGCTGGTGGTAGCCGGCGCCGGCGGGCGGATGGGCCGTGCAGTGATCAGGGCGATCGCCGAAACCGATGGCGTCGCACTGGCCGGTGCCGTCGAGGCGCCGGGCGCAGCCGTGATCGGACAGGACGCCGGCGAGTTGGCGGGCCTTGGTCGCGCCGGCATCGCGGTGAGCGCCGAACCGCCCGCGCTCCTGGCGGGGGCCGATGGCTTGATCGACTTCACGACTCCGGCCGCCACGGTAGCGCTGGTCGAACAGAGCGCCGCCCACGGTCTCGTCCACGTCATCGGGACCACCGGGTTGACGCCAGCGCATGAGAAGCTTGTCGCGGCGGCGGCGGTCATGGCCCGCATCGTCAAGTCTGGCAACATGAGCCTCGGCGTCAACCTCCTGGCCGCGTTGGTCAAGCAAGTCGCCAAATCACTCGGTGACGAGTTCGACATCGAGATTCTCGAAATGCATCACAACAGGAAGATCGACGCGCCATCAGGCACCGCATTGTTGCTCGGCGCGGCCGCCGCTGCGGGCCGCGACATCAATCTCGCCGAACATTCAGTTCGTCTCCGCGACGGTCACACCGGCGCCCGCAAGGCGGGCGACGTCGGCTTTGCGAGCCTGCGTGGCGGCAGCGTGGTGGGCGAGCACAGCGTGATATTTGCTGGACCGCACGAACGCATCGAGCTCATTCACAGGGCAGAGGACCGCATGATCTT
Source organism: Xanthobacteraceae bacterium (assembly GCA_030043175.1). Next base: position 1,993 of record JASHYD010000756.1, read on the forward strand.
TGCCCGAGGAGCAATCAAGGCGGCGCTGTGGGCGCGGCGTCAGAAGCCCGGAGTTTATTCGATGACCGACGTGCTTGGGCTGTCAGACAGCCGTGGCACGCAACAGTGAAACGCCGGTCATCTCGCCTGGCTTCGGCAGATTCATCAATTCCAGCAGCGTCGGCGCAATATCCGAAAGTCGCCCTTCTGCCAACGCGACGTCGGCGGCCCCGCTCAGAAGCAACGGCACCGGATTCGTGGTGTGGGCTGTATGAGGGCCGCCGGTGTCGGGATCGCGCATGAGTTCGCAATTGCCGTGATCAGCGGTGACAAGCAGAGCGCCGCCGGCCTCGCGTATGGCCTCGGCGAGCTGGCCGACGCCCGCATCTACCGTTTCAACCGCTTTAATTGCGGCGGACAAGATTCCCGTGTGGCCGACCATATCCGGATTAGCGTAGTTCAATACGATGAGGTCGTATGTGCCGGACCTGATTGCATCCAGCGCCTTGTGCGTAAGTTCCGGCGCCGACATTTCGGGTTGCAGGTCGTAGGTCGCAACCTTGGGCGACGGCACCAGGATGCGGTCCTCGCCAGGATAGGGGTCTTCCCTGCCGCCATTGAGGAAATAGGTGACGTGAGCATACTTTTCCGTCTCGGCCATGCGCAGCTGCCGGAGGTCCGCCGCAGCGACGACCTCGCCCAAGACATTCGATAAGTTCTGCGGCGGGAAGATCGGCCGCATCAGCACGTCGAGCGCTTTGCTGTACGGCATCATGCCCACTGCACTTGAAAAGCCGATAGTGCGCCGACGCACAAAGGCGGAAAACTCCGGATCGAGGAGAGCCGTGAGGATTTCACGCACACGATCGGCGCGGAAATTGAAGCAAAGCACGGCGTCGCCGTCGCGCATGCCGCGGTAACCGCCGAGGACCGCCGGCGGGATGAACTCGTCGCTGACATCGCGCGAATACGCCTCGACAATCGCTGACTTGGCATCCGGGAAATGCGACCCTTCGGCTTGCGCAATTGCGCCGTAGGCTTTGGCTACGCGTTCCCAGCGCTTATCGCGATCCATGGCATAGTAACGACCACACACGGTTGCAATCGGGACCGAGGGCGGCAAGGCTTCGGTCAGCTCCGCGATGTACCGTTCGGCCATCCGTGGCGGGGTGTCTCGACCGTCGGTAAATGCGTGAACGACCGCCGGGATGTTGGCCTTCGCGAGAATTTTGGCGAGCGCCACTGCGTGATCTTGATGCGAATGTACGCCGCCCGGCGAGATCAGGCCGATGAGGTGGCACGTGCCGCCGGACAGCCGCTGCCGCTCGATCAAATCAAGCAGCGCCGGCGCACGAGCGATGTCGCCCCTGGCGATGGCATCGGTAATGCGTGGTAGGTCCTGCATTACGACGCGGCCGGCTCCAATGTTGAGATGCCCGACCTCAGAATTACCCATCTGTCCCGGCGGCAGGCCGACATCTTTGCCGGAAGTTTGAAGGAAGCTGTGCGGACAGGTCGCCCACAGGTGATTGAAAGTGGGCGTACGGGCTTGGCGGACGGCATTGTCAGCCGGGTCCTCTCGCCAACCCCAGCCATCCATGACGACCAGCATCACCGGGCGATATTTCTGCATTCCGATCCTCTATGTGTCGCGCTAAGCGCTTGTTGCAAGAATCTCCCCCCGTTGGGCGGCGCCATTCACACCCTGCCGGCTTCCCATCCGAGCATGGCGTATTTGCGGATCAGTCCCCAGTGATACCCGGTCAGGTCGCCGCACTTGCCGATGACGCGATGGCAGGGCACCACGAAGGCGATCGGGTTCTTACCAATCGCAGCGCCGACCGCGCGCGCTGCCTTGGTCGCGTGAACCTTGCTGGCGATGTCCGAGTATGTGGCGACACGCCCCATTGGGGTTTGCAGCAGAGCCTCCCACACCCGCACCTCGAAAGCGGTGCCGATCATGACCACCCGCAACGGCCGGTCCGGTCGCCGCAGGCTGGGATCGAAGATGCGTCGCGCCAGCGCGGCGGTGTGTGCCGCATCCTCGCGAAATCGTGCCCGCGGCCAGCGCCGTCGCATATCATCAACAGCACGGGTTTTCTCACCCCGGTCCGCGAAGGCGAGGCCGACAGGCCCGCGCTCCGTCGGCGCAACCAGCACGTCCCCAAACGGCGAGGAATAAAAGCCATAGACGAGTGTCAGGCCACGCGCCGTCCACTCGGCCGGCGACATCGCCTCATGGGTGACGAATAGATCGTGCCGGCGTCCCGGTCCGCACAGGGTATCTGGCACGCTCGCCCGGCCGCGCAGCAGCTGTCGGGCCCGATCCAGTGTGATTGCCGCCATGAATTCCCTCGGCGTCAATCCGGCCCAACGGCGCAACAGACGGTGCAATTCCTCTGGCGTGACACTGCAGGAGCGAGCGATCGCCAACGCCGGGCTCTGAGCGTCGATGCTGCGGGATGAAAGTGACGGCGCGGCGAACCACATCGTAGTCGCCTTCCGTCCGACGGGCCGCGGCTGCGACCGTTGCGAGAGCGTACGACATGCCCAAGATTTAGGGCGTGCCCGGCTGCGCCGCCAGCCGATTTCGAAGGCGGAATCGCAGGCCGCAAGCTCATTCCAATACCGTTCGGGTCGGGCCGCGCTTGGCCTCGCTGATCGCCGCCCCAAGGGCGGCGGCGAAGCTTTCCTTCTCCTTTGGGCCGAGCAGGCTCGCGATCGGCAGGCGCCGCCCGCGTGAAACGAGGAATAGCCGTTCGAGGCCGAATTCATCGCTGCCTTCGCGCTCAAGGCGTACCCATAACGGATTGAACGACCATTCGGATGCCTTTCCACGATGGCTGACCTGGCGTACGCGCAGCTCAGAGGCCGTAATGGTGACCTCCTCAAAAGCCGCCGCCGCGCGATAGTTGGCGCGAAACGCCCAATAGACCAACAGAACGTCAAGGCCAAAGAAGCCGAACACCGGCCAGGCCCCGAGCAGCAGAAACGCTGTCCCGGCAATGAAGCTGACGCCGCCCACCGCAGCCATCACGACCAGGAACCCGGCGTGGCTGAGAGAACGATGCGGCGTCACGACGGCGGAGAAAAGCGCCGGTTCGGGCGCGGCGAAATCCGCGGGCGGGTCATTGCGCGTCGCCATGGAACTTCACTATAGGAGCAAGATGCGGCAAAAAACCAATCCCCCCAAAGCCAAACTGAAGCCGGCCAAGCCGAGTTCCAGGGTCCAGCG
>JASHYD010000757.1 GCA_030043175.1 Xanthobacteraceae bacterium
CAGGTGCCAGAAGGCGCGGCGGTGCTCGGTGCTGTTGGCAACGGCGGCATCGTTCACCAGACCGCGCTCCATCGCGGTTTCCAGCGCTTCTTCAAGGGGCGTCCGCAGATCCTGCCGCATCGTCGATGAGACCTCCAGCAAGACGTACCACGGATGCTTCTGATCCAGCGGGTCGCGAACGCCATGGTCGTGACGGAGCGCGAAGTCGATCGCCAGGCGACACATGAGCTCAAAGCTGGTGGCAGCGCGATTGGTGCGCTCCTGCACCAGGCTGATGAGCTTGACTGCGGCCAGCGGCGACGGCACGCCGACCAACGCGGTCTCCACCGTCTTCGGTGACGGAAATAGCCTGAGCACTGCGGCGGTGATGACGCCGAGCGTGCCTTCCGCGCCGATGAACAGGTCTTTGAGGTCGTAGCCGGTGTTGTCCTTCTTGAGCTTGTTGAGCGCATTGAGGACCCGTCCGTCGGCAAGAACAACTTCCAGGCCAAGCACGAGCTCACGTGCGACTCCATAGGCGAAAGCACTGGTCCCGCCGGCATTGGTGGACAGGTTCCCGCCTATGGTGCAGCTGCCCTCTGCGCCGAGCGACAGTGGAAACAGACGGTCAGCCGCCCCGGCGGCAGCCTGCGCTTTCGCCAACACCACGCCTGCCTCGCAGGTCATGGTATCGGACAGGACGTCGATTTCGCGAATGCGGTCAAGCCGCTTGAGCGACAACACGATCTCGCGGTGATGAGGGATCTGTCCGCCCACGAGGCCGGTATTGCCGCCCTGCGGCACGATTGGTGTCGCGGTCTCGTCGGCGAGCTTCATGATCGCCGCGACTTGCTCGACCGAGCCGGGCCGCAGCACCAACGGCGTGCTGCCGCGGTAAAGCCCACGGCCTTCGATCAGGTATGGCTCCTGTTCCGCCGGGTCCGTGATCGCATATTTTTCCCCAACGATCGCAGCGAAGCGGGCGATCAACTCGGACGAAAGCGTGGCGAGCGGTCGCGTCAATTGCGTGTTCATTCTGCTGATTCCCGGCCGCAAACTATCCAACTCGCCCGCTGCGGTCGAGTCATTACGGATGGCGCGGCGCTGCGGCGTGGCGGAGCCGATCGTTGATGGCTTCCCCGAGGCCTTCGTCAGGTATCGGGGCGACTGCAATGGAATCGACGCCGGCGCCATCCAGTTCGCGCAGATAGTCGAACAGATTTCCGGCCGCCTCGACCAGGTCGGAGCGGGCGGACAGGTTGAGCACCATCCGCGCGTTGCCGGCGTCCTCCGGCAACGTCGTTCCGAACGCCAGCAGAGCCTCTCCGGGCGCAACCGTGACCGCGTTCATGCGCACAAGAGCCTGCGGCGCGTAATGGGAGATCAGCATGCCGGGGGCCAGCGGACGCCCGCCGCCCTCAGCCGCATGCGCAGAGCGCGTTGCGACGGCGATGTCATGGCCGAGGCATTTTTCGATCGCCACCCGCGGTATTGAGCCGGGGCGCAGCAGCACTGTTGTGCCGAGACAGGCGAGGATGGTCGATTCGATCCCGAGCGGGGTCGCCCCGCCATCGACGATGAGATCGACGCGGCCGCCGAGGTCAGCCTGTACATGCCTTGCTGATGTGGGCGACACCCGGCCGGAGCGGTTGGCGGACGGCGCCACCACGGGTTTGCCGAATGCCGAGAGGATGTTGCGGGCGACCGGATGGCTCGGCACCCGCACCGCAATGGTGTTGAGCCCCGAGGTGGCAAGCTGTCCGACCGGACAGTTGCGATGCTTGGCAAGCACGAGCGTCAACGGTCCCGGCCAGAAGGTCTCGGCCAGCTTGAGCGCCTCTGCGTCGAATTGCGCCAAGCTGCGCGCCGCTGCGAGGTCGATCACGTGGGCGATCAAGGGATTGAAGGTTGGCCGCTCTTTGGCGTCGTAAAGCGTCGCCACCGCGCGGTCATTGGCGGCATCCGCCCCGAGGCCATAAACGGTCTCGGTCGGAAAGGCCACGAGCCGGCCGGCCAGCAGAGCGGACTTGGCCCACTCGATCGTCTCTGAGTTCGCCCACGCGACCACCGTGGCAATCGCCGGCATCCTGGATATCTCCGCGTTTGACCCCATATGCCGACCGGAGAATGCAGGTGCAATAGTTGTCACGCAGAGCGGCTGCAGACAACTTGCCCGACAGGTGCTTGCGGCGCAGCGGCGGCAAGGCTATAAGATCGGCCGCCAAGACATCGGAGTGTGGCTCAGCCTGGTAGAGCACCTCGTTCGGGACGAGGGGGTCGCAGGTTCAAATCCTGCCACTCCGACCAGCACTTAGCCAGGAATCCCGAAAATCCCGCCATCGCCGCCAAAGGGGTCCGCCAATGAATGGTGGAACCAATGAAGAACATGCGCGATGGCGTGCGTAGACCATACGCCGGAGCGCAGTCAACTTCCCGCCTCGGGGGCACCAGCAACCGCTTCCCGCCAAAAAAGCCTCTGCGTCGGCACTCTACCCACGCCCGCGCCGCACCGAGACCAGTTTGGGGCGCCGACCAGTTTTGGTCTCACTGGCCTG
>JASHYD010000072.1 GCA_030043175.1 Xanthobacteraceae bacterium
GTTTTCAGGATCGTTCGGCGGGTTGTGTTAGTCGAGGCCATTGTAGATTACCTTCGCTAAGTCAGGGCAGCTTTGACCCGTTCACGATCGAACGGGAGCTCGCGAAGCCGCTTTCCCGTCGCGTGGAAGAACGCGTTCGCGATGGCGGCTGGCACCGGCGGCAACCCGGCCTCCCCCGCGCCAAGGGGCGGCAATTCGGGATGATCGAGCAGCACCAGATCGACCTCGGGCAACTCGGGGAAAGTCAGGATCGGATAGCTCGCCCAATCGCGCGAAGTGACACGCTGGCGATCAAACCGCACCCTTTCCTTCAGCGACCAGCTTGTTCCTTGGATGATCGCGCCCTCGATCTGATTGGAGATTCCATCCGGCGTGATGATCAGGCCGGAGTCAGCGGCCACGGTTATGCGCTCGACGCGAATGGTGTGCGCTTTTCGGTCTACCAGGACATCGGCGATCAGCGCGACGTAGGTTTTTACACTTTCGTACCGCACAAAAGAGATTCCACGTCCGCGCGCGCCGCCCCCCTTGGTCCCGCTTTGCCACTTGGCACGATCCGCCGCCGCGCGAATGACCGCCTTGGCGCGTTCATCTGTCAGGTGGCGAAGACGGTACTCGACTGGGTCGGCTCCGGCGATCTCGGCAAGTTCGTCGATGAACGATTCGATAGCGAACACATTACCGAAGGCGCCCAGGGACCGAAGCGCGGATACGCGGATCGGCATCGTCGGCAGAAAATGTTCTGTGATCCGCTGGCTCGGGAAGTCGTAATAGGGCACGGCATTGCGGTCGCCGCCGCCGCTGGGTAACGGAAGTTCTCCGGGCGGCGTGTGCCGGAACGATGGAGCGAGGTCCCAGGCGGCCAACAGATTGACCCCGCCTGGGAGGCCCGGGCGCATGTTGAATGAATTGGTCCAGAGATCGTGCTGCCAGTCGATAATGGACCCGTCGGCTGCGACGCTGGCTTGGATATCGATTGACATCGCACTGCCGAAGGGCTCCCAGCCGAACTCGTCGTCGCGCATCCACTGCACTTTCACCGGTGCGCCGCTGACCGCGCGACTCAGCAGGGCAGCATCAAGTGCCACATCATCGGCGCCGTTGTGGCCATAGCAGCCTGAGCCTTGGACATGGATGACGCGAACCTTGTCGGGCGAAAGACCCGCGACCTTGGCGAGGTCGGTGCGTAGGGGATAAGGTCCTTGCGTGTGTGACCAGACCGTCAGGACCCCGTTCTCGACAGCGGCGACGGCGCAAGACGGCCCGATGGAAGCGTGGGCAAGGTAAGGCTTTGTGTAGGTTGCTTTCAGGGTCCTTACCGGAGTCGCCGGCGCAGTGTCTGACGACCTTGAACTCACGGTCGTGACCTTCGCGTCGGCTGAATTTCTGTAGTAGTTTGCAATGCGACTTTCGTCTGGAAGATATTCAGGAACTTTCCAAACGGCGGTGCGCTGCAACACGGCGCGAGCGGCAATCGCCTGCTCCTCCCGCCGGGCGACGACGCCGAGGAAGCGTCCATCGCGGACCACGGCCACAACGCCGGGCATCGTCTTCACGAATGACTCGTCGAGCGCTGTCAGTTGCGCATCGTAGCTGGGCGGCCGCACCACGCGTCCAAACAGCATCCCGGATAGCCGCATATCCTGCACATAGACTTCGCCGCCGGTCACTTTCGCTGGAATGTCGATTCGGGGCACGGATGTGCCGACAATTCGGCGCCGCGAGCTGGCTTTGAGAGAGATGTCGCTCCTCACCTCGCGGGCGAGAAACCCGTCAGACGCAAGCTCCCAATAGGTGACGCCGCCGGCGTCCCCCGAACCGCTGATCACGCCATCATCGACTGTGAGGCGGTCGATGGGGGAGCCAAGTCTGGCTCCAGCCATCTCCAACAGGGTCGCGCGCGCATCGGCCGCCGCGTGGCGGAGCGCGCTGCCGCCGACCTCAATCGAGGCACTCCCCGCCGTGTAACTCTCATTGGGCGAATGCGACGTATCGGCCGGGCGCATCCGGATTCGATCGAACACGACATCCAGTTCTTCGGCTGTGATCTGCGCAAGCGCAGTCGCGTTTCCCTGACCGAGTTCAACCTTTCCGCTGAAGACCTCGACCGTTCCGTCCGGGTTGATGCGCAGCCATGAATCGAGCCGTCTGTTGCCTTGCAGATCGGCGGGAAGCTCCGCCAGAACGATCTGCCCCAGAGCGACAGCGGGATTCATTGAAAAGAATAGCAATATACCGGCGGTGCTTTGGCCGAACTCACGCCGCGAATACCCGCTGGCAGAGCAAAGCATTCTGGAGTTGCGGGTCATATGCCTGGTCATTTGGCAACGCTCTGATCTTTCGCGGCGCGCTCGATGGCCCGAACGATCCGCCAATGAGTGCCGCAGCGGCAAAGATTTCGCGCCAGGGCCTGACAAATCTCGGACCGGGTCGGATGTGGGTTTTGATCGAGGAAGGCCTTCGCCGTCATGATCATCCCGTTGATGCAATAGCCGCATTGGGCCGCCTGCTCGGCGATAAATGCCTTTTGCAGCGCATGCGGTTTTCCCGCCGTGCCCAGGCCTTCGAGGGTTACGACCGGCGACTTGCCTACCGCCGACAGTGGGAAAAGACAGGTGCGGGTCGCTCGATCACCGATAATCGCCGTGCATGCACCGCATTGCTCAAGGCCGCACCCGAATTTTGGTCCGTTGAGGCCGAGATCATTGCGCAAGACGTAGAGAAGCGGCGTACCGCCGTCAGCCATGACCGCATGCTCGGCGCCGTTCACACTGATGCGAAACATCTCCGGCATCTGGTTTTCCTTTTTAAGAAATCGCCCTAATCGAGTTCGGAGCGCCAGGCACCGACTTGCTTCCGGCTTACCGACGCTTTGGGATTGCCGTACCGCGCCTGCAGGTAGCTGACCAAATCGGCGATTTGGCCGTCGTCGAATTTGCTGGCAAATGACGGCATCGACGCACCGTGCGAACCGAAGCTATTTCGCGCGCCCTCGAGGAGCATCATCACCAGATTCCGGGGCGAGCTGTCGCCGACGGTGCTTTCGTCCGCCATTGACGGATAGATATCTGTGACGGGGACGGCAGAACTTCCGTGACAATTAGCGCAATAGAGATCGTAAATCCGTGCGCCCGGCATGCGATCGAGCGCACCGGGAGGCAGAGCCCTTGGAATATCCCTCGCCGCTGATCGCGATACCTTGTCGCTGGTACGCACTGGCGGAACGGTCCGCAGGTAGGCAACGACTGCTTGCAAATCCTCCTCGGTGAGATGCCGTGTGCTGTTGGCCACGACGAGCCCCATGGACCCGGCCGCCCAGGCCTTGCCGGGGGCCTTGCCGATCGAGAGATAGCGCTTGAGATCGTCGTCCGACCATGCGCCGATGCCGGCTACTGGATCGGGCGTAATGTTGTAGGCGGACCAGCCGTCAACGAGGCCGCCGGCAAGAAATTTTCCGGGCTCGGTCGCTTCGCTAAATCGCCCCCTGGGTGTGTGGCAGTCCCCGCAATGAGCAACTGCTTGGACAAGATAAGCGCCGCGGTTCCATTGTGCGGATCGCTGCGGATCTTCCTGGAACCGCCAATCGGACACGTACAGCCAGTTCCATACGCCGATGAGTGATCTGAAGCTGTAGGGAAATGACATTCGATTTGACGGCGGAACGTTGCGCACCGCCGGCAGGCTGAATAAATACGCCTTGATGGCCAAAACGTCTGTACGGCTCATCAGCCTGTACGAGGTGTAAGGAAACGCCGGGTAAAGATACTGCCCATTCCGGCCAACGCCCTGTTGCATCGCACGCACGAAATCATCGTCGCTCCACACACCGATGCCGGTATCGTGGTCGGGCGTGATGTTGGGTGCGTAGAGGGTGCCCATGGGCAGCCTCATCACGAGGCCGCCCGCGAGCGGCGGTCCGCCGGGAGCGGTGTGGCATGATGCGCATCCGCCGAGCTGCGCAAGATATTCGCCGTGGGCGATCGCAGTCGCGTCTTGGGCTTGACAAACTTTTGAGTGCGTTACCCCGGCGAGAAAGAGCGCCGCGAGAACTAGCGCCCCTGCGCGCGCCAACCATCCTGTTGCCAGCGGTCCCGCGTTCAATCGAGCGGCTTCCGTTTGCCATTCCTTGCGGTGTGGACACTCAAGCATTTCACGATTCCCGTTCGTCGACGGAGTGTCGTGGCGCCATATTGACTAGTTGACCGCTGGACCGAATCAATCTCAGGGGTCGCATCGTTGGCCCAGCGGACAAGAACGGGATGCGATCACGACCGAAGAAAAAAGTCCTTCAGACGATCTTGCCTTTTCCGCCAGATTCGCTGGTAATTCGCTTGAGGAAATCCAGAGCAAGTACGGTTGCTAACCCGAAGCGCGGATGCCTCGGCGAGCGCAGCTGCTTCCGAGACCGTCAACGACGATCCTGCTCTGCGACCCCGAATCGAGTGTTCGCGCAGGGTGAGTGCAGCTTGGGTGTGATCGGCAGCCTCCGAATCGACGATCCAGCCAACAAGTGCTCGTGGAGTACCGGGTTGCATAAGCTTGGATGGGCGCAGGATGGGTTCAAAGCCTGCAGCAATCGGGGACGAGGATCGAAAAAAGCGTTCAGACGTTCTTGCTTTTCGCGTCAGATTAGCCCGTAATTCGCTGCAGAACAGTCACCGGGAGCTTAAGGTATCTTGTTGTTCCAATTTGGTAATTTCAGGATTGATAGTGATCGCCGGGAACTTACAGGGCCTGACGGTGTGATTCATGTCGAGCCCCAGGTGTTCGATCTGCTGCTCTACTTCTGCCAGAATAACGACAGGGTCATCAGCAAGAGCGAACTGGTCAGACGTATTTGGCGCGGCCGCGTGATATCGGACGCCGCCGTGAACAGCCGAATCAATTCGGCCCGTCGAGCTATCGGCGACAGCGGAAATCGGCAGGCGTTCATTCGCACCATCCAGCGGCGTGGTTTCGTGTTCGCTGCTAACGTCGCAACCCGCCTCAGAGAGCAATCTTCCTCGATAAGCAAATCGAAAGAGAAGCCGCCGTCCACACTGCCGAAACTTGCGCTACCGAATAATCCTTCGATAGCTGTGTTGCCATTCAAGAATTTAAGCAGCGATCCTCAGCAGGACTACTTCGCCGACGGCATGGTCGAAGACATCATCACCGGGCTTGCGCGCATCAAGTGGCTGTTCGTGATCGCGCGCAATTCCAGCTTTGCCTACAGAGGACAGGCGGTTGACGTGAGACAAGTCGGCCGCGAGCTTGGTGTGCGCTACGTGCTCGAAGGAAGTGTTCGCAAGGCAAGTGATCGCGTACGCATCAACATTCAATTGGTCGAGGCCGAAACGGGTATTCACCTGTGGACCGATCGTTGCGATCGCAAAATCGAAGACATCTTCGCCGTTCAAGACGAAATCACGCTCGGGGTTGTAGGCGCTATAGAGCCGAGCTTGCGCGATGCTGAGATTAAGCGCGTCAAACGCAAACGGCCGGACAATCTCGATGCCTACGATCTGGTCCTGCAGGCCATTCCCTCGGTCTACGCTGCGAACCCCGAGGAAGCGGCTAAAGCCGTGTTATTGCTCGAACGGGCGACCGCTTTGGAGTCCGATTATGGAATGGCTCACGGCTTCCTCGCCTGGTGTCACGTGATTCTGTTCCTGCGAGCCGGATTCAAGGAAGACAACCGTATCGCGGCCATTCGCCACGCCCGAGCTGCCGTCGCTCACGCTCGTGACGACGCGACGGCGTTGGCGCTTGGAGCGTTTGTCATCGGCATCATCGAGCATGATCGCGTCGCCGCGTTTGATGCATTTGAGCGCGCGCTCGCCCTGAGCCCATCTTCTACCTTCACGCTCTCCTTCGGCTCTATCGTGCACGCTCACGCCGGCAAGGCCGAGCGCGCCATCGAATGGGCGGAACGCGCGCTGCGCCTTAGCCCAATCGATATGCTGGCTTTCACTCCTTACAACGCACTCGCCATGGGCAATTTCCAACTCGGGCACTACGAGGAGGCCGTAAACGCCGCGCGTCGTGCGGTGCGATCGAATCCGAAGAACAGCTCGACTCAGCGCTTCCTGGCGGTCGCCCTTGCGAAACTTGGCGAACTGGAGGCGGCGGAGGCCGCGGCGGCGCAAGCTTTGGCTCTGGATCCCACCTTTAACGCACGCGCATTCTTTGCTGCTTGCGGCACCGTACCGGAACTCGCCGAACCTTTAACAGATGCCTGGCGTCACATCGGCCTGCGTAAATAGCACGCAGCGGGGCAACGCAACTCAAAGTGGACTCTATGATGCTGTTCCAATTCGATAATCTTGATATCGATACAGAGCGGCGGGAGCTTAAAGGTCCCGACGGGGTGATCCATGTCGAGCCGCAGGTATTCGATCTGCTGCTCTACTTTGCCCAGAATGCCAACAGGGTCATCAGCAAGGCCGAGCTGATCGAGGAAATTTGGAGCGGACGCGCCATCTCGGATGCTGCCTTGAACAGCCGCATCAATTCGGCCCGTCGAGCCATCGGCGATAGCGGCAAGCGGCAGGCGCTCATCCGCACCATCCAGCGGCGTGGTTTTCTCTTGGCCGCTAACGTCACCACACGAGCAAAGAATCGATCGTCGTCCCCACCTGAATTGAAAGAGGGGTTGCTGCGCCAGCTGACGAATCTGCCGCTGTCTGACAATCCTTCGATTGGGGTGTTGCCATTCGAAAATTTGAGCCGCGATCCGCAGCAGGAATACTTTGCCGCCGGCATAGTCGAGGACATAATCACCGGGCTCGCGCGCATCAAGTGGCTATTTGTTATCGCGTGCAATTCGAGCTTTGCTTACAGAGGAAAAGCTGTTGACGTACGATGTGTCGGCCGCGAGTTGGGCGTGCGCTACGTGCTCGAAGGAAGTGTTCGCAGGGCTGATGATCGCATCCGCATCAGCATTCAATTGATCGAGGCCGAGACGGGAATTCATTTGTGGGCCGATCGTTGCGATCGGAGAATTGAAGACATCTTTGCGGTTCAAGACGAAATCACGATGGCGGTCGTAGGCGCCATAGAGCCGACTCTGCGCAACGCTGAGATTGAGCGTGTCAAACGCAAACGGCCGGACAATTTCGACGCGTATGACCTGGTACTACGGGCCATGCCTCAGGTCTATGTTGGGATGCCGGAGCATGCAACCAGGGCAATGCCGTTGCTCGAACAGGCGATTGCGTTGGAAGCTAGTTATCCGACCGCCCACGGCCTTCTCGCTTGGTGTCACCAGATTCTGTTCGTGCGGGCCGGAAATAAGGAGGACAACCGTCTCGCGGCCATTCGCCACGCCCACGCCGCAGTTACCCACGGCCGCGATTGCGCAACTTCGCTGTCGCTCGGAGCACTTGTCATCGGGATGATGGAGTATAACCGCCCGGCCGCTTTTGAGGCATTCGAGCACGCGCTCGTCCTGAGTCCGTCTTCCGCTTTTGCGCTCTTTATGGGTTGCATCGTCCAGGCTTATGCTGGAAAAGCCGAGCGCGCGATCGCATGGGCCCAGCATGCATTGCGAGTCAGCCCAATGGACAGGTTGGCCTACGTTCCCCATAATGCGCTCGCCTTAGCGTATATCTCGCAGGGCCGATACGAAGAGGCTGCAAACGCCGCTCGTCGCTCGGTCCAGTCCAATCCTGACTTCAGCGTGTCCCACACCCTCCTGGCAGCAACACTTGCCAAACTCGGCCGAATGGAAGCAGCCAGGAGCGAAGCAGAGCAGGTGTTGACGCTGGAGCGCTCGTTCAAAGTCCGTGGATACTTAGCCGCTGTCAATGCTGTCCCGGCCCTAGCCGAGCCACTAGCGGATGCCTTGCATCAAGCCGGCCTGCCAATATAGGTCTGCCTGACGAAGGAATGCCCTCTAGGAAATAGGAGCATTCCAGACAAGTCGCATTGGCCACCCAACACAAAAAAGCCTCTTTTGAAGTTCGAGTGGCTCAAAGTTTATTGATAGGCAGGTTTATTGTTGTTGTTGAGCCTGTGGATTTGTAGGCGGCGGTTGGTCGGGAGGCCCTTGATCAAGACATTCCCGTCGGATCGAGCCGATCAGCCTCTCCGCATATCCGTTCTGCCAATGCGACCGTGCCGAGACCGGTCGGTCGCGAATGCCCATGGCCCGGATGCGCCGGATGAAGGCAGCGCCATTCGCGCCGTCGCGGTCGCGGATCAAGTAGCCTGGAGGCTCGTCCCAGCCGCAGGCCTCGGTCAGCTGACGGGCAAGCCATTCCGCATTATGTGGAGCGTCTCGGCCTCACGCCTGGGCAAGTAATCGGCAAGCGAATTCCCGAGGTGCTCGGTGAAAAAGCCTACGCTACCCTTGAGAGTCACATCTGCGAGTGCCTCTCCGGCAAGGCGGCCGAGTTCGAGGTCTAAGTCGAAGCGCCTTACCAGGTCGGCGAGCCGCAGTTCATGCATTGCCGGTACGAGCCGGAGTGGATGGACGGCAAAGTCATTGGGCTGGTCGCGGCTCTCACCAACATCACCCGCCTCAAACGCACCGAGCAACATCTGCGCGCTAGCGAAATCACCTTTCGTCAGCTCGTCGAACATTCGCCGTTCGGGATCTATGCAGTAGACGCCGATTTTCGCGTCGTGCAGGTGAGCGCCGGCGCGCAAAAGAAATTCGAGAACGTGCGGCCGCTGATTGGCCGTGACTTGGCCGAGGCGCTGCGATGTATCTGGCCGGAGCCATTTGCCAGCGGCGCGATCGGCCGTTTCCGCCACACCCTCGAAACCGGCGAGCCGTATCACGCACGCGGCAGCGTCGAGCGGCGAAGAGACACCGACGTGGTCGAGTCCTACGAGGCTCATCTAAATCGTTCGGCTAGCTTAAGCGGCCCGGCGGGCTGCTAAGCGAGGGGCCCGCCAGGCTGGCGGCGGTCCGCTGCCGAGAGGCCAGAAGCTGCGATTGACGACCCGCTCCAGCTCAGTCCTTGCATAAGAACGCGCACCAGCCGCGTTCCTAGATTCTCACGGCTACGGCGCGAGATGCCAAGTGCCGATCTCTATCGGCGGCGGCAACGGCAGCGCCACCTGGGACGCCAGCGGATCGAGGAACGGCATTGGCCATCGGGTAGAAAGTGGTCGCTGCTAAGACGGTGACCACGAAAAGCATCATGGTCGCCAGCCAGATGAGCAAGGCTTTGCGTTCGTATAACATTGTCCCCCTCCCGCGGGCGCTTTAACGCTATGGGGTATCCGGCGCTAGTTGGCCACGCCTCCGGTTTGTTCGATCGTCGACAGCCCTGATGCGCCATCCCCGAGTGTCCCGGTCAGCACAACACCGATCGCCCAGTAGCCGCAGCAAACTGCAATCGAACGCTGCATCGGGTCGGCCGCTGGTCGGACGCTATTCTCGCGCCCCCCAAGCCACAGCCGTTCCTCATCCAAAAGAAAAACGCGGCCCGGCGGCGCCATGTAGATGCGCCCGATCTTTCTGACCTCGCCATCGGTCGCGAAAGTAGCTGGCAATGGCCGCCTGCTTGAGGGTGTAGCGCCGTTCGGCGAGGCGCCTCGCGTCGCGGCAGGCTGATCGATCGGCATCGTGTCGTGCCTGACCGCGTCGTAGACTTCGCCGCCGCACTCAAGCTACGCATGGCCGATCTGAACGCGCGATCCCGTCGTCCACACTGTACCCCCCGTGCACCAGGGTGACCCCCTTCTGCCTTATCTTCGTCCAGGTGGAGCATCGTCCTCAGGGATAGTTCGTCGCCGCAGCAGCGCTTATGCCAGCGGCGGAAAGGAGAATTCGTCGGAAATAGACTCATGTGCAGTATCGGTGTTCGGAGCCCGCCGGGATTGCTCCCGCGGGCCAAATCGATGCAATCTCTTTTTCTAGAAATGCAGATTCAATTTTAGGCGAACGATGTCCACGTTGTCCGCGATGCTGAGCCCGACATTGCCGACGACGACAGAGATGCCAGGGCCGTCGTAACCGATATGCAAGTACTCCGCGGCCACGGACACGTGGGGCACCACCATCCACTCCACGCCCCCGCCAGCTGTCCAGCCGATCGCGGGCAGGCTGAGATTGACCTGGGTGCCGGCAATGTTGGTGTTGACGGCGCCGAAGCCATAAGCACCGCCGCCGGTCGCGTAGAGCAAGAAGGCCGGCGTGGCCAGCCAACCGGCGCGCAGCCTTGCGGTCGCGAACCAATCGGTCGAAGCGTTGGTGATCGGCCCCGGGGCGCCCGTCTGA
>JASHYD010000758.1 GCA_030043175.1 Xanthobacteraceae bacterium
GGGGATCGAGCGTCTCCGGCTCTTCCAGGTTGGCGATGCGCAGCACCTTTTCGGCCGCGGCCGGCGTTGTGTGGATCGGTGCTGCCATGATCACCGCGGCAGCGAGAACATGGACAGTGCGGTAGATTGTCGATCGCGCCATGCGGGCGCCTCCCTTGGCGTTTTGCGCGCGTAGCACGGATGACACGGCAAACGAAGTTTGATGCGGGTTCCAGCGCAACGGCGGCGTCCGTCCGCGGTGCACTGGGCGCAGATCCTATGGCCGGATTGGGGCGACCACAAGGGGCCCGGGCGGACACGCCTTTTATTCGATTCCCGCGACCAGGTGCCCTTTCGGCTACGACAAGAGTATGATCCGGAGAGATTAACCGCCCATCTCCGGCAACAGCCGGAAAAAGGGAGATCATGTCGAAACTGACTTACCACGTTGCTGCCCTCGTCGCTTTTGTCTGCTTCACCCACAATATTGCCCCGGCGGCGGAGGCGGCAGGCTCCGCCCAGAGCGCTGCCGTCGCGGGCTGGGGATTCGATCTCGGTGGTGCAGATTTTGCGCTCAATCCGGGGGACGACTTTTTCCGCTATGGCAATGGCGCCTGGCACGACCGCGCCGTCATCCCGCCCGATCGCAGTTCGATCGGCGTGGACACGACGTTGACCATTACCAACGAGGCGCGCATCCGCGACATCCTCGAACGCGGTGAGCAAGGCGTTAACTCCTCGGTGCGGGAAGATGCGGCCAAAATCGGCGCCTTCTATGCGGCATTCATGGACGAGTCGCGCGCCGAGGCGCTCGACGCGAAACCGATCGCTCCTCTGCTTGAGGTGATCCGTGCGGCAACCACCCGCGAGGAAATCGCCCAACGCATGGGAGCGGGCCGGCGCTCCTTCTTCAGCTCAGTGTTTGGTCTGGGCATCGGCGCCGATGACAAGGCACCTGACGAATACGCGGTCTCAGTCCAGCAGGGAGGTCTTGGCCTCAATCGCGACTACTATATCAGCCCGCGACTGGCCGAGAAAAAGGCGGCCTATCTTGCCTATATCGCACAGCTGCTGGCGATGATCGGTTGGGAGGCTCCCGAGCAATCAGCGAGGGCGATTGTCGACTTCGAGACCGCCATCGCCGAGGTGAGCTGGTCCAATGCGGAACGGCGCGACCCGGAGAAGACCTACAATCCAATGAGCGTTGCGGCGCTCCGCGAGGCCGCGCCGTTTCCGTGGACGGCGCTGTTGGGGAGCGCCGATCTCGCGGGCGTCGACCGCGTCGTGGTGGTGGAGAACACCGCTATTCCGAAGATCGCGGCGGTGTATGCGCGCACACCTTTGGACACGCTCAAAGCCTGGCTCGCTTTCCACCTCGCTGATGGCGCCGCACCATACCTTTCACAGCGCTTCGTTGCCGCAAGCTTCAGCTTCCACGGCAAAACCATGAGCGGCATTGCCGAAGAACCCGAGCGCTGGAAACGGGCCGTCGCCACCGTCAACGGAGCAATGGGGCAGGCGATCGGGCGGGTCTATGTCGCGCACTATTTTTCTCACCAAGCCAAAGCGCAGATCGATGATCTTGTGGCCCAACTGCGGATTGCCCTCAAGGGGCGCATCGAACGGCTCGCCTGGATGAGCCCGGCCACCAAACTCAAGGCGTTGGACAAGCTCTCGCGGCTTAACGTCAAGATCGCTTATCCGGACAAATGGCGCGATTACGCGGCCCTTAAGGTGCAGTCGGACGACCTCGTCGGAGACGTTAAGGCCTCGCGCGAATTCGCCTGGCTGCGACAGGTCAACCGTTTGAAGTTGCCGGTTGACCGCGAGGAATGGTACCTCAATCCGCAAACTGTGAATGCGTCCTACAACGCCAATCTGAATGACATGACGTTTCCGGCCGGCATCCTCCAGCCGCCGTTTTTTGATCCGGCCGCCGATCCGGCGGTCAACTACGGCGGCATCGGCGCCGTGATCGGCCACGAAATGATCCACGGGTTCGACGACGAGGGGCGCAAGTACGACGGCAGCGGGGTCCTCACCACCTGGTGGACGGATGCCGACGCGGCCGAATTCAATACGCGCACGGCCGTGCTCGGCCGCCAATTCGACACTTACGAGCCCTTCCCCGACTTCCACGTGAAAGGCGACCTCACGATGGGCGAGAATATCGCCGATCTCGGCGGAGCTCTGGTGGCGCTCGACGCCTATCATAACGCGCTTGGCAACAAACCGGCGCCCGTACGCGATGGCCTTACCGGCGACCAGCGCTTCTTCTTGGGCTACGCCCAGAGCTGGCGCCATAAATCGACCGATGACTCGATCCGTCAGCAAATCGTCTCCAACCCGCATTCGCCGGTGCAGTACCGCGTCAACGGCGTGGTGCGGAACATGGATGCTTGGTATGACGCATTCAACGTCAAGCCGGGCGACAAACTTTTTCTTGCACCCGAGGACAGAGCGCGTATCTGGTGAGGCGACGAGCGATGAATGCTTCTTGGAGCTGTCGCTTGGCCGCGGTCGCCGCGGTTGCCGGTCAATCGGCCCATTGCCAGGCGCAAAGCGTTGCGCCCGACCCCGTGAAGGTTCTGGTCGGGCGGCTCGATCTTGAGAGCTACAAAGCCACAATTAAAGGACTGACCCGGTTCGGGGATCGGCGGGAAGGGACTGCGCGCAACCGAGCGGCCCTCGATTGGATCGAGGCGCAGCTCAGGAGCTACGGATGCACGAATACCGAGCGCGTGAAATATGTCTACGATCTGGCCCCGCCGCCACCCCAACCGGCCGCCGCCGCATCGCGGGGCTCGGCGATTGACAGCGGGGAGGTCCGCCGCGGCGTCGGCGGCTCGCGTCTACGCGGCATGACGATGCCGGTCGCTCCGAATGGCGATCCCAACGCGCAAGCCGATCCGGCCCTGCGCGCGCTCAACGCCGAGCTTCCCACGCCGGGGCCACGCGAAGACCTCTATTGCACAAAGGTCGGCGCAACGCGTCCCGACGAGATGTACATCGTCGCCGCCCACATGGACGGGCGTGGCTTCGGCGAGGCGGCGGATGACAATGCCTCCGGGACGGCGCTGGTCATGGAACTGGCGCGCGTATTGATGAACCCGGACGTCATAACCGTGCGATCGATCCGGTTCGCGCTCTGGAATAATGAGGAGACCGGTTTGCAGGGCTCGCGGGCCTACGCGGCGCAGCGCGCCCCATTGCAGGGTCAGGAAGAGCCTCCCGCATCCGGGCAGTATCCGGAACCGCGATGGCTTGCGATGATTCAACACGACATGATGTTGTGGGACCATGGGATGCCGCGCCCGGACGGTACGGTCAGCGCGGAGCAGCGCGGCGAAGCGGATATCAATATTGAATTCCAGTCCAACGCGAAATTTGCCGACGCGGCGATGAAGCTCGCCTTCCTGTTTCGCGACGCAAACGAGAAATACGCCGCGGATTACCCGGCGGCCCTCGGCCACCACATGAGCAATACTGATTCGTCCAGTTTCATGGACTTTGTTGCGGCCATCAGCCTGCGCGAAAATGAACGAGGAATGCAGATCGGCGCGGGTTGGAACCCGCATTATCACCAGGCGACCGATCGCTACGCTGCGTACTCGGACAAGGATTTTCGCCTCGGGTTGAACGCCGCACAAACGTCCTTGGCTGCGATTGCGCAACTGGCTGAGGCGGGAGTGAAGTAAGCCCGGGTCGCCAGCACGCGTGGCGGGTGATCCGCTTCTGACCGGCTCGCGGTGATTGAAGTTCGGGCGAGCACGTGCTCGCCCGAACGCGTTTCGCAAAGGTCGTATGAGCTTGCTCAGCCCCCGTCACCCTGCTGCGGGGTCCGCGCCGCCACCGGCCCGACGATCCGCTCGAAATCGGCGTTCGAGCCGGGAACGCCATGGATCGGCACGTGCGTCGACACATCCAGCTTGAGACGCTTGAGGTTGCGATACAACACGACGGCGTTGTTGTTCACATTCGCCAAGTTGCCTCCCGCGGGCGGCGGGCCGTAAAGGTCCGCGTTGACCACGATCTTATCCTTTGGGAGATAGGCGATCAGCATGTTGTCGCTGTGGTTGAGCCCATCGACGTGATAGAGCTCGATGATCTGATCGCCATCGCTGATCGTGTAGTGGTCAGTGAACGTCTGCAATTCCAGCGTTCCCGGACCGGTCGGGGCGAAGGGCCGTTGCGACAGCCGATCGGGCTGCAGCGTCCGCGGCTGCGGAGCCAAGACGACGCGGGTGTAGAAGTTCCGGTTGCGGTCGTCAGTGATGACCGTCGCGCCTTCCGCCACGAAGCCGCGCACGC
>JASHYD010000073.1 GCA_030043175.1 Xanthobacteraceae bacterium
GCCCGGGACAATCGACCGCGATCTTTACGTCTACATCCTAGACATGAACGGAGTCGTCATGGCCAACGGCGCCATTCCCACCATGACGCCCGGGACCAATCTTTACAACGTCCGGGATCAGAACGGAAAGTATTTTGTGCGGGAGAAGCTGGAGCTCTGCAAGGCTAACCGACCGGGCTGGGTGGACTTCCGGTTTCTCAATCCGCAGACACAGACCATCGACGACAAGTCGAGTTATATCGAGAGGATGGGTGATTATTGCGTGGCCGTCGGCGTCTACCAGAATGAGCAGCCCAACGAGAACACGGTCGGCATTGTATCGGGCAGCCCGAGCGCGGATGACACCTACTTGCAGGTCGCCAATGACCTGGCGTCGGTGCTCAACGACTCTGACAGGCTGCGGGTTCTTCCGATCGTCGGCGTTGGCGGGCACCAGAACATTCGCGACGTGCGCTACCTGAAAGGGGTCGACATCGGCCTCACGCAGCTGAGCGTCCTCAACAGCTACCGCAGCTTCAACCAGTTGATGGGAAAGTATGATGACAAGATCGTCCTCATCGCCAAGCTCTTCAACGAAGAGGTGCATTTGATCGCCGCCCGCGACATCACCACGATCGAGCAGCTCAATGGCCGTAAGGTGAACATCGACGATGTGCGCAGCGGCACCAGCCAGGCGATGCGCGATGTTTTCAAACGCCTTGGAATCAAGGTTGAAGAGGTCAATGTCCCGCAGCGTCAGGCTTTTGAAATGCTCAAGGCCGGCGAGATCGCCGCGACGGCCTACGTCTCGGGGAAATCCGCCAAGCTTATCAGCGACATGAAGTTCGAGCGCGGAATCCACTTCCTCCCTATTACGTACTCGTCGGAAATTCGGACCGAGTACTTGCCGTCTGACCTCACGCACGAAGACTATCCTGACCTGATCCCGGTCGGGCAGACGATCCAGACCATTGCCGACGAGGTCGTCCTCATCGGGTACAATTGGCCAAAAAACAGCGACCGCTATCGCCGCGTTCAGAAATTCGTCGAGGCATTCTTTCCCAAGATCGAGGAGTTCCACAAGCCGCAGTTCCATCCGAAATGGCGCGAGGTCAATCTCGCCGTCAACATTAATGGCTGGAAGCGCTTCGAACCGGCGGAGGAATGGCTCAAAGCGAGCCGAAATTCGGACACAGAGAAGGGGATGCAGGCGATATTCCCGCCCTCTCGCAGCGCCGCGGGCGATGCCGCTTTGTCGGCTCAGTCTAATAAACTGTTTCAGCAGTTTCTGAATTGGAAGCAGTCGCAGCAGCCGGCCCGCTGACAATGCTCGCCGCTTTGGGCGGCCCGGAAATAAGGCCACCGGCTCTGCCGGGGAACTCTCGTTACAGCTCCGCCATGTCGCGACAGATGTCCGGTTCGGATTAGGAGCGGACGTTCTTGCGCCCTCGGTTTTCACGCCGCACCCACCATCGTCGTTCACCTTGCGGTTCTGAAAATCGAGAAGACAATTCCCGCATTGAGGACCTGGGCAGAGCGGCAGGTTCGAGGTCATCCTTGCGCAGGGGCCGGCGCTTGCCGGCCCTTTGTTTTGGCCGCTACCTGCGCCAGCCGCTAGATATGGTTGCCTTCCAATCGCACACCCGCGACCGACGCCTCGTGAGTAGCGTCCTGCTGTCGATCGACCCCGCCAGTTTGCGTCGATCTTACCATCGACGACCAAATCGACCGAATGCAAACCTACGATCGAACCCACGGTGAAAGCCGAACTGAGGTCCAAACCCGCGATGGAAGGCGAAGGCGCGGGGTCCGAATCCACGATGGAAGGCGAAGCCACGACCGAATCCAAACCCCCGACCGAATCCACCGCGGAAGCCAAAGCCACCCCGGCCAAAGCCGCGCCCGCCGAAGCCGCCTCGGCCAAAGCCGACTGCGGTAAAGTGGTCACTGCCAGAGTTCGCGACACCGAGGGTGCCTCACACAAAGTTGGACAAAAATGAAAGAAACACAGCACATTTTAAAGAGCATCCACCTTGCGAATGAGCGGGTGGTATGGGTGCGTGAGCCGGAGCACAAGGCCACGAGCGTGACGGTGTTTCTGGATGCGGAGCTTTACCGAGACCGTGTTGGCGCGACATCGATCATCGACGCCCTAGATTCCAATGGTGACATTGATAGTTCACTTTTTGTCTTTATCTCAATAGAAAGCGTCGCATCCCGGTGGGTAGAGTGTCCCTGCTATTCTCGGTTCGCTCAGTTCATCGAAGAAGAATTATTTCCGTGGCTGGAGAGAGCCTATCCTAGCGCGCTCGAAGCGCAGGAGCGTGTGATCGCAGGTCTTAGCTATACCGGGTTGGCCGCGACTTATATCTCAATGATGAATACGTCCCGATTCACGAAGGTGATCGCCCAGTCCGGCTCATTCTGGTGGAACGATTGTTGGATTATCAAATATTTTGAGAAACTGTATCCCAAGCCAAAGACAGATTGGGGTTCGTGGTTCGCAAGTGCTTCCAGTGCTCAGCAGGGAAGTCGTAGAAAGTCAGCAGCACATCGCGATCCTCGTTGAGACATTCGGCTGCCTTCTCGTATTTGATCTGGTAGCTCTCGATGAATGCGTCGAACGCAGCCTCGGCGTCAGTCTTGGTCTCGGCCATCCAAATCTCCTGCAGCGCGCGCTTGGCCTTCGGCTGTTGGCTCTTCGGCAGCTTGGCGAGCACGTTCGCGGTCTTGTGCACCCAGCAGCGCTGTTCGCGCGTTGCAGGCCAGATTTCACCGGCAGCTTTCCAGAAACCGAGCGCGCCGTCGGCAATCGCCAGTTCGGGTCGCACAGCGAGCCCACGCCGTTTCAGATCGAGCAGCAGATCGCGCCAATCCTGCGCACTTTCACGCGCGCCGTCGGTGAAGCCGATGAGTTCTTTGCAGCCCTCAGGCGTCGCACCAATCAGCACCAGAATACACTGCTTCTCGTCTTCAAGCCGGGCTTGCAGATAGATGCCGTCGGCCCACACATACACGTAGCGTTTTGCTGACAGATCGCGTCTCTGCCAAGCCTCGTACTCGTCGAGCCAACCGCCCTTGAGGCGGACGATGGCAGTCGGAGAGAGCCCCGGCGCGTCCGTGCCCAGCAGTGCCGCGAGCGCCTCG
>JASHYD010000759.1 GCA_030043175.1 Xanthobacteraceae bacterium
GTGCTTTCGCCGCCGTAGTTTTGCCAGTTGGTGTTGGTGATGAAGCTCACCGCCGTGTTGAACGACAGGTCTTCAGCGACCGCCGACTGCTCCGCTGGATTGAACGGCAGCAGCGCCTGCGTGCGCATCAGCAGGTAGAGAATCAGAAAACCGCCGACATGGAAGAACAGCATGGCGATCGTGTAGGCGAGCCAATGTTGCTCGCGGGTCTCGTTAACCCCGCCGGCCCAGTAAAGCGCGGCTTCGACAGGGCGCAACACCGGCGACAGAAAGGTCTGTTCGCCATTGAAAACGCGGGTGATATACCAGCCGAGCGGCTTTACCAGCGCGACCACCACCGCGCAGTAGAGCAAGATCTGAATCCAGCCGATGATTGTCATCGTCGTAGCCTCTTGGAGCTGCTTGGATCGCTTAGAACCGCTCAGGTCGCAGCAGAGCGTAGGCGAGATAGAACAGCAGACACGCCGAGACGAAGCCGGCGAGCGAATAATCGAAGATCATGGGTGTTCCCCTAGAGCTGATCACAGGCCATCGCATAACCAACGGATAGCGCGAAGAAGCCCAGGCCAAGAGCTAGCATGATGAGATCCGATATTTCCGCACGCCTTCGGTGCCTGCCACGCCTCACAAAAGCAAGC
The DNA here is from genome assembly GCA_030043175.1 of Xanthobacteraceae bacterium. The sequence goes on from JASHYD010000759.1 coordinate 639, forward strand.
CGCTGCTTGCACACCGATGCATTGATCAGAATCAACTTCAGGAGCCCGCGCGGGCATCGAGCCAAGTGTGACTTGCGGCATAAGTCTTCGAGAGCAATGGGAAAGCCTCAGTATAGGAAAGGCATAAAAACTGTCGGCGTACTACAGTACCCTCGATACTATTCAACCCATGAAACATAGAAGGCAACCCGCCGCACGGGCTCTTGGAACCTCAATCTCAAGTCCGCTCTTCACTTGCCGGTCGTCTTCCGAGCCCGCGCAAAATCGCCGCTGGTCGCAGGCGGCCGCGCAACAACGCGGCTGCGCGTGACCACTTAGTTCGATGACTGGCGAGGACGAACATTCGTGAGTGGTGCTGGCAGTACAACTAAACCTTCGGCTATATTGAGATGTCGATATTTGATGTCGGCGACTTACAAAAAAGCGCTTTTGCAGCTGCGTCCGCTCCCAGCCAGGCAGACGGGCGAGAGATTGCATTACATCACTCTTGCAAGCCACAAGATGCTACGTATATCAATGTGTTGCGTTTACCATCTGAGGATCCGGTTGAACCCCGACCATCCGGGCAATGCGATCGAGTTGCGTGTGCAAGAGATTGCTCAGCTCTTCCACACGCTCGACCCTTTTCCATTTCGCGAAAGGGATCTCGATGCCAGCGTTGAGGACTTCATCGTCGGATGGGCGCGCGAGCTCCAGCCGAAGGAGCCGCTGCGAATTGTCGTTCACCTCCCCAACGCAGAGGCCACAGTCAAGCGGGCGGCAGAACTTGAAGAGGCATTCCACCATTACCTCACATACCGAGCGGAAGTCCTCGATGGCGAATTCAAGGAGCTGATGCGTGTCGGCCGGCTTTCCCTAATGGTGGGCATCACTATCCTTGCCATTTGTCTTGTGGCGTCGCACTTGGGCAGTGTCTACTTGGCGGCTACGCCCTTCGACACCTTGGTTGAGGAGAGCTTTCTGATTCTTGGTTGGGTTGCGAATTGGCGGCCGCTAGAGATTTTTCTTTATGACTGGTGGCCGCTGGCTCGTCGTCGGCGCCTCTATCGCCGCCTTGCGGGTGCCGAGGTGGAGCTCAAATTTTACGAGCCGTGATAGGCTGCACAGCAATTGAGCTATATCAATAGATGAGTGACTCAATTGAACATAATTCAATGGTTTGGCATTTGAGGGGACGATGTTTACGATCGGCTATCTCCTGATTCTCTTGGCGGCAGCGGCTCCGCTGGCGCGAACCTTCTTGCCGGAAAGCAGCGGCAATCAAGTAGCCTTCCTGCACCGCCTTTATCGCGATACGGCTTACGTGCTGGTGGCTATCGTCGGGATCATTTGCTTCGAAGTGGCGCTTCGTATCTCGCTTGAGAATTACTGGTTCACGGAGCTGGGGCAGAGCCATCGCTATTGGTTGTCGCTCGAGTACCGTTTGGCGATTTTCCTTGCGGTCTTCGTATTTGCAGGTTTGTTCGTTGGGGTTAACCTGCGCGCCCTATGCCAATCGGTCTGGGCCATCCCGCGCAGCGCTCCCTGGATGGTCGCCTTCCTGTTTTCCGCCGTGGTGGCCCTGATCGCGACGTCCCTCTGGATTCCGCTGATACGGTTCCTTGGAGCAAGCACAACGGGGATCTCCGACCCGGTATTCGGCAACGATTTATCCTTCTACATGCTTGCGCTGCCTCTGTATGAACAAATTGTCGGTGGGATGCTGACCGTCGTGCTATTCACCATCGCGGTTTGGGCCGTAGCCAAGCTGGCAGCTCGCCAAGGATGGGAAGAGTTCTCAAACCAATTGCCGGAAAACGGCCCCTTTCGGCTGACAAGTCGTTTCAGCAGTCAGCTTTCGACAGCGTATCAGAGCCATCAGGCCGTCAGGACGGGCTGGATGTTCCAGGGCTTGGCGCTCGCCTCACTGCTTTGCCTGTTACTGGGCGTCAGCCGTCTGCTCGATCGTTATCACCTCGTGATCAACGGACATTCGAAGGTCGTCGCCGGCGCCTCATTCGCTGATGTGCATTTCTGGATTCCGGCTTACAACATCGTGATCCTCGGCTGGCTCGCCGCCGCCTGCATCCTGGCAGCCGCGGCTTTTTCGCCATGGGCTCGCACTTGGCTGCTGCTGCGTCGCTCCCGTTGGATCATCCCTTGCGCCATCTTTGCGGTTCTCTATCTTGGGGCGTCGACCATTCCTGCCGCCTTGGAGAATGTTTACGTCGGCCCCAATCAAATAACGCTCGAGCAGCCCTTCCTGGTGCGAAGCATCGCCGGTACCCGGCAGGCCTACAATCTCGAAGGAGCGTCGGTCGAGGAGCGCGAGTTTGCCGTGTCAGCCAAACCGCTCACGCGCGAGGACCTGGACCGCGACGCGTCTACCCTCCAGGACGCTCGAATCTGGGATTGGAGAGCGCTCGAACCGCAACTGCAGCAGATTCAAGGTCTGAGGCCGTATTACACCTTCGCCGGCGTCGACATCGACCGGTACATGATCGACGGGGGCGAGCGGCAGGTCATGATTACGGCGCGCGAACTGGAGGTCGATAAGCTCCCAAGCCAAGCAAAAGTATGGGTGAATCGAGCACTGAAGTATACCCACGGCTACGGCGCCGTCGTCGCCCCGGTGAATGAAATCGACAGCAGGGGGAACCCAGTGCTGTGGGCGCACGATATTCCGATCCATGCCAAAGACGGGCTCGCGGTCGACCATGGCGCGATCTACTTCGGCGCACTGACGCGGGATCATGTTTACGTTCACACTACTGAAAAGGAATTCGACTTCCCTCAGGGGCAAGCCAACGCGGAGACGACCTACGCCGGCAAGGGAGGAATCCAACTTTCAAACGTCTGGCGCAAGCTCGTCGTCGCGCATCAGTTCGATGGGCTGCGGCTCTTCATTTCTGAATACTTTACACCCGAGAGCCGGGTTTTGCTGCGCAGAGATATCGTCGAACGAGTTCAAACGCTTGCGCCTTTCCTCCTCTTCGATCACGACCCTTACATCGTCGCTGACGAGGACCACTATTCGTACATCCTCGATGCTTACACGAGTTCGGACACCTATCCCTATAGCGAGGCCTATCAAGGATCGGTGCGAGCTTTTCGCGGGCGGAACTACGTGCGCAATTCCGTGAAGGCGGTCATCGATGCCTTTAATGGGTCGGTCACATTCTACGCTTTCGATCCGCACGACCCGATCATCAAGGCCTATCAGCGCATGCTGCCCGGTTTCTTCACGGACTCAACACAGATGCCAGAAAATTTGCGGCGACACATTCGCTATCCGGAAGACATCTTCACCGTCCAGGCCGAGATGTACGGCACCTACCACATGACCAATCCGACCACGTTCTACAATCGTGAGGATCGGTGGGAGGTGCCACATGAGCTGTTTCGGGAGCGGGAGATCGAGGTGATGCCATACTACATCACCACCCGGCTTCCCGGCTCAGAAATGCCAGAGTTCCTGCTCATGCTGCCGATGTCGGTGGCTGGAAAGAACCAGATGGCCGGATGGCTCGCCGGGCTCTGCGACGGCGAAAACTACGGAAAGCTGGTGGCGTTCCGCTTCCCAAAGGGAACGTTCGTCGATGGTCCGGCGCAGGTGGAATCGCGCATCAGCTCAGATAGCCGATTCTCCGGAGACTTGACCCTCTGGGATCAGCATGGCTCCGAAGTGATTCGCGGCAATCTCATCCTGCTGCCGCTCAGCGGAAACCAGCTCATCGCCATTGAGCCTGTCTATATCGAGGCCGAACAGACCAGAATTCCAACCCTTGCCCGCGTCGTGCTCGGGCAACTCTTGCCCGACGACCGCAAGATCGAATGGGCGGGGACTCTGATGGACGCAGAGAGTCTCCTGGTCGGAACTCTAGCGCCATCGGCTATCGCAGCGGGTGAGTCCGATTTAGGTGCCGCGGGGAACAGGCTCGATCAAGCCCGCAGCGTGTTCCAGGAAATGAATCAGCAGTACGCGGCGGGCAACTTCGCACGATACGGTGAACTCCTTCAGGAACTCGGAAGGATTCTGTCACCGCCATGAAGAACTCCAGCGAGTTTGGCGACGGGGGCGCAGTTCGTTAACCAGGCAAAGTTCGCCATCCCCGCAAAGCTCAAGGATTC
>JASHYD010000760.1 GCA_030043175.1 Xanthobacteraceae bacterium
TCCCTCTTTGCCTGCCCCCAGTCGAACACCGCAAGCTCCATCGCGAATAAAGGTCCGGCCTCATCCTCACCGACATCGCGCTGCTCCCGGCCGCCGAGATCGAGTCTGGGCAGCACCGATGTAATATTCACGACACGATATTTTCGCCCCATCGTGATGAGCCTTTGCCGGATCGCGCCGAGGTCGAAGCTCGCCTCGATAGCGCTGCGCTCGGCATCGGTTGCGAGCCGTTCCCTGCCCGATACACGTGGCAGCCGGTCGGCCGCGCGCCATTGGGTCTGCTGCCCGGTCAGTCCCAGCAGCCGGTTGACGCGCTCGCGTGCCTCAGCGGCGCTCATCTGTGCTCGTGCCAGTTCCGCGGCGACCTGAACCTGTAACGCAACCTGAATTTCAAAATCATAATCAGTGATATTGCCGGCCTTTCGTAGAGCCTTTCCGGACGCCACAATGGCGCTCGCCGACTCGACCGCTCGTCTGAGGACACCGACGCGCTCCTGCTCGCCAACGTAATCGATGAACGCCAGATATGTTTGTCCCGCAATGGCTATCACCCGGGCCGTGACTTGAATCTTGGTTTCCTCAAGCTCAGACTCAGCGACGCGTTTGCGCAGCGGAATATAGATGATATCGATCACCCTCAGGGCAAAGTCGAAGGTGTAATCGATTCCGCCGCCGGTAATCGGAAAAAAGACGACGCCGGTAACGATGGGATTCTTCCACAGCGCGACCTGCACGACATTTGCCTGTGCGATGCCGAGGTCCGCGTAGGTGGATTGCAGCTCGCGGTTATTGAGCAGGCCGACCTGGACCGCTGTTTCCAGTGTCAGCGGGCGGGACAGAAGCTTTCCGATCGTTGAGCGAACGAGCGGGTCTTCGTACTGGCCGGCGTCCCAGCTGATGCGCTTTGCCAAGTCGGACCTGAGCGGCGTCGGCAACCTGGTTGAACGATTCTTCGGGGGAGAGCGTGACGCAGCCAGTGAGAACCAGAAGTGCCAGGACGGCCATTCCGAAACGGCCGACTGAGCGTGACAAGCGCAACATCCTCTCTTCACTAATACCGATGTTGGGGGCCACCGCTAGTCGACACTGGTCGATGCTGATGTTGTTTCCGACCGCTCTCGCCTGACGCTGTCTGGTGATGATGGGCCGAGTGGGCTCCTTCTCCGGTCAGGTCCGGCGTGATATTCTCGACACCAAGGATCCGGATCCGTGGAACCACAATTGCTGGCCCGGGTTCGGCCAGAGGACTGGCAGGATGGTCGCAGGGAATCACCACCGCGTCATCCCACGTCAACAGCGAGCCGATACATAATAACGCGACTGTATTCTGTGCCATTCCACCTCCGCTGCTGAAATGCAGGACTGTCATCGAAGTGCACTCACATTTTAGGCGTCAGGTATTGCACTGTTCGAACACCACGTTGGGCTGGCTGGAAGGGGGAAAGCCCAGATCAACTCGCTCGGTAACAGAAGCTAAATCGAATCGTCCATACTCCAGCCAAAGGTCAGCAAAAAGTCGAGCCTGGTGTCCGTCAGTCAGCCTGTCGACTTAACGAGAAGCTTTCCCCAAAGTGCATCTTCACGTCGAGCATCTTCGTCTTCCGTCTGTGATTGCTCAATCGATGGCCGAGCCAGGGGCCAGACTCAGGGCAGCAGCGGTCAATCTGGGGGCCAAGGGATCCGGTGCCGCTTACCGGTTTTCTCACTGCGAAGTGTGGCATTCTAGCGCAAGGCGGATTAACGGCTCAGCTACTGTAACTCGGCGGGGCGTCGGCCACGACGTTCGGTAATATAGCGCCGACAAATGGCGGCACCAGCGTCGCTACCAATAGCGCTCTAAGTACAATGCTACGACGAAGACACGAAACCGCCTTCGAAACCTGGGCTGACACGGGAGCTGTATAACCGTTGGGGCCGCGGCCTCGGCCGGACGAGCGACTGTCAGGCGTTGGAAGCCGGCCAATGATGTTGGTTAGGAGTTTCAAGTGGGAATGTCGATACCGGGCTGTCAGGGCCCCACCTCGGCTCAAGCACGTGTGCTGCCGGGCAGGTTAAGCGCCAAGTCAGACCGGATCGGGCGTAGTCCAATTGGACCGCACCATTCAGGCTGCGCTCGGCCATTACCTTCATGACGATCGTGCCAAACCCGCGCCGCTCGGGGACAGACACGGGCGGTCCGTCGCGTTCTGTCCAGCTCATGGTCAAGGAGTCGCCGTCGCATCCCCAGCGGATATCAATGCGACCTGTATCCATCGAGAGCGCCCCATATTTCCCCGCATTGGTGGCAAGCTCGTGGAGTGCGAGCCCGATTGCTTGGGCGGACGCCCCCCTCAGGAGCAGCTTCGGTCCCTGCACGTCAATACGAGGCCCAATCAGATCGGCAAAATGTGCGAGCTGGGCGCGAACCAGGTCGCCGATCTCCACTCCCTTCCATTCGTTCCTGATAAGAAGATCTTGATTGGCTGAAAGCGCCTGGATGCGTTCGGAGAAGCGCCCAGCGAATGCTTCGGGATGACCAGCGAAAATCTGGTGAGCGATCGCATCGACGACGCTGAGCATGTTCTTGGCGCGATGGTTGATTTCGCGCGTGAGAAGGTGCGCCTTTTCCGCATTCTCCTTGCGTTCAGTGATGTCGGCAACGGTGCCGACGACGCGCACAGCCCGACGATCACCACCAGCGCCCTCAAAATAAGCTAGCCCATGAGCCTCCAGCCAGCGGTCATGCCCGTCTTCCCGCTGAATCCGAAATGCTATCGCTAAGGGCTTCGAAGCGGCAGGGTCAAGCGCCGCCTCGAACGCCACACGCACCCTTCCCGCATCGTCCAGGTGCACCCGCTTCATGATCTGGTCGATAGCCACCTCATCCTGAGCAAAATTGAAAATTTCCTTAAAGCGTGGATCCCCAGATATCATGCGATGCAGCGGATCGTACTGC
>JASHYD010000761.1 GCA_030043175.1 Xanthobacteraceae bacterium
CGATCATGACGGGAACGATGATGCCGAACATAAACTGTTTGGCGGGCCCCACGAACAGGCCAGTGACCTGCGGCTTGCCTGTTGCGAGAGCCTTCTGCGCAGGTTCTAAAACACCGGCCTCTTCCATGGAGGTGCCAAACGGCACCCAGGTGTTGACGAGCTGGCGCATGTCGCGATCGATAAGCGCGATATTGCCGCTTCGGTCCAGCACGAGCGAGGCCTCGGCCTGGCGCTGAAACGCGGCGAAGTCGCCCCGGCGCAGCGCCGGGGAGGCCGCCAATGCCTCCAATCTCCCGATCTCGCCGATGATGTCGCGATCAACCTGCGCCGACAAAGTACGCGCCTCGCTGCGCAACTCCTTTCGGACCTCATCGAACTGCGCGCCACCGACACTAAATCCTGTGTACACGCCGAACAGCAGGAGCGGCGCAATGGTGGCGCATCCCAGTATGACCAGGAGATGCCACGATGGCCGGGGCCGGCGGAACGCAGGCACGGCTCCGATCCCGATGACGACCCCGCCGGCGATGCTCAGCAGGCAAACGGCGGTCGGCAGCGCGGGCGACCGGACTGATGCCGAGCCGTAGAGCCTCTCGAGGCCAGTCAGGTAACCGAGCAGGACGAACACCGCGATCGCGCCAGCGAGGCAGCCAAGCAGGGTCGCGGCGAGGCGATACCGCTCCAAGCGGCTGAGCGCGAGCGCGCCGCCCGCGAGCGCCAATGCCAGCGTCGCTGCGTTAGTGACCGGGAATGAGTCCGCCGTTGCCCACCGCAACGGCTCCCCAGGCGCCAGCCAGCGGTCGATGTCAGGTTCGACATTGAAGAACTCGCCGGCCAAGCCGACGGCGGCGAGGACCGCTACCGCGAGACCGACCGCGAACACAACGCGCGAGCCCATGCCGGGGTACAGGAGGGCAAGGCCAAGGGCCGCGAGGCACAGCGCCATCAGCGGCTTCACGGTGGCAAAGCCTGTGCCCCAACTCGACAGCAGCGGCAGCGACGCACCCCAGCCGATCAACCCAACGGCGGCTATTGTCACCGCAACAAAGCCAGCAACTTGACTCGCGCGTTGTCTCTTGGGGCGGCCAGCCGGGCCAACAAACGACGTCACGTAGGCTCCAGTAGTCAGAAGCACAGCGGTCAAGTGCGGAGCACGGTCGAAACCTGTCCAGCAACGTTTTTCAACATAAGCGGTTGCGCGAACGGGCGAAGTGTTTGCGAAAATTTTTGCTACGGGCGGAACATTTTGGAATGACGATAGTTACGCGGTGGCGCCTGTTTTGCCCCTCCCTCGGCCAGCGCGTGGCAGGGATCGCATGCGGGGCGCGCGAATCCACTGTCTCCAGCACCATCTGCCCGATCACCTGCGACCCGATCACCTGCGACCCGGCCGCCATGTCCTCAAGGTTTTCGGCCAGCAAAGTTCAACCGGGATGACGAAGATCGTTACCGGCCCCGCGATTGATCGTTCGACCGAGCCCGCGGAGATCTTCGCTGAGGGCTCGATAAGCAGCGGTCGTCCTTGCCGCCCCAGCGGCGGATCGCGGCGCCGATTTGAACTTCCTGCGCACCGGTGATTGTCCCCTCCTTACTCTCCCCCGCTCGCGGGGGAGAGTAAGGAGGGGCCCCTAGCGCGTTCGCCGCCGGGCAGGTCAACCGCCAGCTCAGGCCTGACGGCGCATAATCGAGTTTGACCGCACCGTCCACACTGCGCTCCGCCATCGCTTCCATAACGATGGTGCCGAACCCGCGCCGCTTCGGCTGAGACACCGGCGGCCCCTCATGCTCGGTCCAGCTCATCACGAAGGTATCGCCGTCAGTCCGCCAGGAGATCCGCACGCGACCTCTGCTCGTCGACAGCGCTCCGTACTTGCCGGCATTGGTAGCGAGCTCGTGGAGCGCGAGCCCGATGGCCTGCGCGGAAGCGGGTTTAAGGCGCAGCCTGGGACCATCCATGACGATCCGAGAATCAATGAGATCGGCGAAATGCGCGAGCTGGGCGTGGGTCAGATCCGCAATCTCCACCCCGCCCCAGTCGCTTCGCACCAACAGGTCCTGATTGGCTGAAAGCGCCTGAATGCGTTCGGAGAAGCGCTCGATGAAACCTTCGGGGTTTCTGGTCGCCGTCTGGTGGGCGATTGAGTCTACGACGCTGAGCATGTTCTTAGCGCGATGGTTGACCTCGCGCATCAGAAGATGCACCTGCTCCTCACGCTCCTTGCGCTCGGTAATGTCCTGGACGGTGCCGATAACGCTGGCGGAGCGTTGCTCACACCGGGTGTCCTCGAAATAGGCAAGCCAATGCAGCTCGACCCAGCGCAGTTTGCCGTCCGCCCGCCGGACCCGGTACTCGATCGCTTGGGGCTTCGGGTCCGCAGGATGGAGTGCCGTCTCGCGGGCCACCCAAAACCTGTCCGCGTCGTCCGGGTGCACCCGCTTCGTGATCTCCTCGATCGGCGTCTCGTCGGCTGCAACGTCGAAAATCTCGTTTGAGCGTGCATCCCCCGAGAACACGCGGCGGCGCGGGTCGTACTGCCACCATCCGAGCTGGGCGGCGTCCATGGCAATCTGCAGGCGCGCCTTGCTCGCCAACAGGTGGCCCTCACTGTCGCGCAACAAATCTTCCGTCGCCTGCCGTCTGGCGGCGGCCCCTCGAAGCTCCGCCATCAGCGTGTCGACCTCGGCAACCGGTGTTCCGTTCAGCGGCAGCTGGCCGCCCTCCCCCAAGGCACTTGCGGCGCGAGCCGCGTGGCCGACCGAGCGCGCGATAATCCGGCCCAGCCACAAGGCAGAGGCAATCACCAATGTCAGCGCCAGCAGTGCCATGACGCCCAGGGTCCGCCACTGCGCCCGAACCGGAGCCTCGAGCAGCGCCCTTGGCGCCCACACAGCGGTTTCCCAACCAGTCAAATCCGATCGCGCATTTGCCTGCAGGGCCGGTTGCCCTTTGGAGTCGATGAACTCGAACACGCCAGGCGATCCGGCCGGGCGCCGTTGCGCCGGCGGCAGCTCGTCGCCGATGTAGAGGTCCTGACGGTCGGACCGCGCGATGATGCGATGTGCGCGGTCAAAGACCACGACCTGCGGCTGCCATCCCGCCGGCAGTTCCCTTGCCGCGACGAGCCGTGTGACGGCGTTCTGATCGGGTGACCTGGCGATCAAGTAGCGGTTCTCGCCGCCGATCTTCACCGGCACCATGATGGTGACCAAAAGC
>JASHYD010000762.1 GCA_030043175.1 Xanthobacteraceae bacterium
GGGATCGCTTGGGTGGCGATGAACAGGCCCGAGAAGCGCAACGCCATGAACCCGGCGCTCAATGACGAGATGCTGAAAATCCTCGATGGGCTGGAGGTCGATGATGCCTGCGGCGTGGTGGTGTTGACCGGCATGGGCGACTCGTTTTCCGCCGGAATGGATCTCAAGGAGTTTTTTCGCGACCTCGACACCCTGTCCTATACGCACCAGGTGCATAAGCGCCGCTCGGCCTGGCAGTGGCAGTGGCGCCAGCTCATGGCCTATCCGAAGCCCACCATCGCCATGGTCAATGGCTGGTGCTTCGGCGGCGCCTTTACGCCGCTCGTTGCCTGCGATCTTGCGATCGCCGCTGAGGATGCGGTGTTCGGTCTGTCGGAAATCAACTGGGGCATCATCCCGGGCGGCAACGTGACACGTTCGGTGGTGGCGGCGATGAATCTGCGGGATGCAATGTACTATGTGATGACTGGCGAGACCTTCGACGGCCGCAAGGCCGCCGCCATCGGGCTGGTCAATGAGGCGGTGCCAAGGAAGCGCCTGCGCGCCCGCACGCGCCGGCTTGCCAAAACGTTGCTCGGCAAGAACCCCACGGTGCTGCGAGCCGCCAAGATCGCGGTGCGTGCCGTGCAGGGCATGCCGTGGGAATTGTCGGACGACTATCTGATGGCGAAGAGCCATCAGGCGCGCTACCTCGATCCAGAGCAGGGGCGCACGCAAGGCCTCAAACAGTTCCTCGACGAGAAATCCTTCAAACCGGGTCTCACCGCGATGCGTCGCGGAAGCTGAGGAGGACTCTGGCAGCGGCCCCAAGCATGGCTCCATTGACGGCGCACCGCATCGACATCGCTCGGCTCTTGCGGCCGCGATCGATCGCGATCGTCGGCATCTCGCCGCAGCACGGCTCGGCAGGCGGTGCCGTGCTCGAAAACCTCGAGCGCTACGGTTATGGCGGCGACATTCACCTCGTCAGCCGCAGCTGCCGGGAAATCAAGGGACGCACCTGCGTCGCGTCGATCGATGATCTCCCGGAGCGCGTCGATGCTGTCCTGCTGATGATGCCACGGGCGGCGATCGAGCCCGCCATTGTGGCCTGCGCGCGCCGAGGGGTCGGCGGAGCCATCATATTCGCGGCCGGCTTTGCGGAGGCGGGCGGCGACTGGAAGGCCGCGCAGGAGCGCATCGCCGCGATGGCGCGCGGTGCCGGGATTGCCATTTGCGGCCCCAATTGCCTCGGTATCATGAACTATGTCGACGGCATTCCGCTCACCTTTTCTCCGCAGCAGCCGGAGAAACCGCCGATCGGTCCAAGCCTGAGCATCGTGGCGCAGAGCGGCGGGCTCGCGTCGGTACTGCGTACCGCGCTCCTTGCCAAAGGCCTACCGGTGGCGTTCGCGGTGTCGACCGGCAACGAAGCCGTGCTCGGGCTCGAGGACTACTTCGAATTTCTGCTCGACGACGCAATGACCCGCGTCATCACCTTATTTGCCGAGCAAATCCGGCAGCCGCAGCGCTTTCTTAAGCTGGCTGCGCATGCCAGGGAGGCCGGCAAGGCGATCGTGCTGCTGCACCCGGGCCGCAGCGCCGCCTCGCGCGTGGCCGCACAATCTCATACCGGCGCGCTCGCCGGCGATCACGCCATCATGCGCGCGCTGCTGTCCCGCGAGGGTGTCATCGCGGCTGATGGCCTCGACGAGCTGATCGACATTTCCGAATTGATGGCGCGATTTCCGACCTTGTCGCCCGCCGGTCCCGCGGTCCTCACCGACTCCGGCGCGTTCAAAGGGATGACACTCGATCTCGCCGACGCGGTCGGCCTCGAACTGCCGCCGCTGTCGCCCGCAACAGCCGCTGCGATCAAGGGCGAGTTGCCCGAATTCATGGAACCAGGCAATCCCCTCGACTTGACCGCACAGGGCATTCTGGACCTCGATCTCTATGCGCGGACCTTAAAGCCGTTGTTCGCCGATGCGGCATTCGGCAGCGTATTCGTGGCGCCGATTGTGAGCGCGAACAGTGCATTCGCAACCGCCAAGATCACCGCCATCCTCAAGGCCGTGGCCGGCGCCGGCAAGCCCGCCATCCTGGGTCTGCTCGGCGATGAGGTGGCGTTGCCGTCCGGCGCCGTCGAAAAGGTCCGCGCTGCGGGCATCCCGCTGTTTCGTTCACCCGAACGCGGCCTACGGGCGCTGGCACGGGTCACTGCCCACGCGCGGGCGCTAGCGCGCAGGGGGCTTGCGCCGCCTGCGATGGCAACGCCGGCACTGCCCGGCGCCGCCGTGCTGCCGGAACATGTGGCCAAATCCTACCTTGCGAGTCTCGGCGTTCCGGTTCCGAACGGCGCCCTGGTGCGTGATCGCGCCGCCGCGACAGCCGCGGCCGCGCGGATCGGCTATCCGGTCGCACTCAAGCTCCAGGCGGCGGCCCTGCCCCACAAGAGCGACGCGGGCGGCGTCATGCTCGATATCGGTGATCCAGAGGCGCTGGCGGCGGCGTGGCGCCGCATGCACCAGTCCGTGCGGCAGCGCCATTGCGGCCTTACCATCGACGGCGTGCTCGTCGAAGCGATGGCGAAGGGGGGCCTCGAAATGATCGTCGGCGCGCGCCGCGATCGGGACTGGGGGCCGGTTGTCGTGATCGGTCTCGGCGGCATCTGGGCCGAAGCCCTGCAGGATATTGTGGTGCTGCCGCCCGATCTTGACCCGTCAGAGCTTGGCGCCGAGCTCAAGACGCTCAAAGCCGCGCCGCTGCTCGAAGGGACGCGCGGAGGTCCGGTGCGGGATGTGGCGGCATTAATCGATGTCGTTGGGCGGATCGGATCGCTGGTGCGCGCGCGGCCGGAAATCGTCGAGATCGAGATCAATCCGCTGGTCGTGTTCGAACGCGGCGCCGGGGTGCTAGCGCTCGATGCGTTGATCGTCGTGCAAGCGCAACGGTAGGGCACCGGGCAAAAAATTGCCCGGATGGCGGCCTCACGACATGCTCCCACCGCCTGAAGGCGGGGGTTTCTGCCCCAGCCTCAAAGCTTGAGATTTACTGCGCCCCGGGAGGTCAGATTGGCCGGAGAAGCCGCCCCTGCCGTGCCTCCGCCTAATTACGGGCCTTGCCGAACAGCTTGGTGAATCGCTCGGTGTCCGCTTTTACCAAAGCGTCGAATTCCTCCGGCGTTGAGACTGCAAGGTCGACGCCGAGTTTGGTGAAGCGCTCCACGTGGTCGGGCAGTTTCGAAGCGGTTACGATGGCCCTGTTGATGGTGTTGATGACGGGCTTCGGCGTGCCGGCGGGCGCCAGCAGGCCGAACCAGGGATCGTAGGAATAGCCGGCGATGCCGGCTTCCTGGAGCGTCGGCACATCAGGCAGCACGGCGAGGCGCTGCGCTGTCGTGATGCCGATCGGCCGCAGCCGACCGGCCTCGATGAGGTCGCCGCCGGCGCTAAAGAAGGTCATAAAGACGATTGCATCTCCGCGCATCACGCTGGTGTGCGCCTCGGGCAGCCCGCGATAGGGCACATGCACAAGGTTGATCCCGACCCGCGCTTTGAGCAGCTCGATACCGATGCTCGACGCGCTGCCGAGCCCGGCCGAAGCGTAATTGAGCACACCCGGCTTCGCCTTGGCGAGGTCGATCAGCTCGGTGAGGCTCTTCGGGCCGGTTTGGGGATTCGCCACCAGGATGCCGGGAATCACCGCGAGCTTGGCGACGCCAGTGAAATCCCTGACCGGGTCGAATGTCAGGTTGGCGTTGAGACTCTCGATCATGGCATGCCCGTTGGAGACAAGCAGCAGCGTATAGCCGTCGGGCGCAGCCTTGGCGGTCGATGCCGTGCCGGCGAGACCCGGCTTGTTTTCAACGATCACGTCGCGCTTCCACATATCCTGCAGCTTGTCCGCATAGGCGCGGCCGAGAATGTCGGTCTGGCTGCCGGGCGTGAACGGCACCACGATGCGCACGAGCTGGCTCGGATAGGTCTGTGCTACGGCGCCGCCGGCGAGGGCTTGGATTGCCGCTGCCGCAAGCAAGACGAGCGCCGCGGAGGCAGAGCGTTCACGTAGGATCGACGTCATCTGGGTCCCTCCCGCCTTCGGCGCCTCGGGGCATCAGAACATCCGGTTCGCGTTCTTTGGCCTGGTCTGGGACAGTTTGCAGCACGTCCCAGTGCTCCACCGACTTACGTGCTGATCCTGAGCGCAACCGAGCCGCGCGCTCTCGTTGCGTCCAAACACCATGTGAAACGCTGCGAACGCTACTTGTAGGTTTGTAGAAAAGCGACGAGATCGGCTGCGTCCGAAGGACTGGCGACGCCGCCGAACGGCATGCGGTTGCCCTTCACCTTGGACTGAGGATCGATCAGATAGGCGCTCAGGTTGGCCGCGTCCCAGACGAGATTCGCACGCTTCATCGGGTTGGAGTAGCGGAAATCATCAAGCGCCGCAGACTTGCGACCGAACACGCCTTTAAGGCTTGGCCCGATCGCGTCGGGTTTATCGGTGTGGCACGCCGCGCAAGCGAGAAACAGCTCCTTGCCGTGGGAAGCATCCGCAGCCATCGCGCCGCAAACCGGGAAAGCTGTGCACAGCACAGTGCCCGTCCGCAGCATCATCGTGATTTTCATATCGTTGCGCTCCCAGAGCCGGTTTCGTGCTTGCTTCGCATGTTAGGATGATCGGGCACGACCGCCAAGCCCAGGATACCTCGACGAAGCCTCAGGCGGGAGCCCGTCCCAATGGCGGGCGCGTCGCTCCTACCACAGGCGGACGGCATTGCCGGCCGGGCAAATCCGCCGAAAGGCGCACGCCTTCTCGCCTGCGACTGGAGGCGCCGGCGTAAACCCTTCGACAGGCCGTTCGCATGCGAGATGAACGGCTCGACGTGCGGCCCCTTGGGGCGAAGAAGCAGGGCGGGCGAGCGCCAGCAGTCGAAGCCATTGGGTTCGCCAGCGCGGCCGGGTTGGCGGCTGCTGGACAGCCAGCATAAGAGCCGCGATCCGGCTTGATCAATCGCTGGCCATTAATCCGGTACTCGGCTCCGGAATAACGAGCAATTCAAGTTCGCGCGATCCGGCGCAAGCCCGGCGTCGACCGATGCGCCGGTCAGCCCCGAGCCGCGGAGATTCGACCCGTGTCGGAACCCGCTGACGTCGGGCCGGTTAAGCGAATAGCTCCGCCGGGCAACGCCATGTCGTCAGATGCCAATTCTGCGAGGCCTTCTCGGGCAGGCCCCGCCACTAGCGGTAAGGGGATTCGCACTGAAATCCCCGCGCGGCTTGACCGGCTTCCGTTGAGCCGTTTCCACCTGCTCGTGGTGACCGCGCTCGGCGTGACATGGATCCTCGACGGCCTTGAGGTCACGATCGTGGGAGCGATCGGGCCGGTGCTGCAAGCCCCGCAGACCTTGGGGCTTTCTGCCGCCCAGGTCGGAAACGCCGCATCCAGCTACGTGATTGGCGCCGTGATCGGCGCATTGTTGTTTGGCTGGCTTACGGACCGCTTCGGCCGCCGGTTCGTCTTTTATACCACCCTCGTCATCTATCTCGCCGGCGTCCTTCTGACCGCCGTGTCCTGGAGCTTTGCGAGCTTCGCGGCGTTTCGCGCCATTACCGGCCTGGGCATCGGCGGTGAATACGCGGCCATCAATTCGGCCATCGATGAGCTGATTCCGGCGAGATATCGCGGGCGCATTGACCTCGTCGTGAATGGCAGCTTCTGGCTTGGCGCAGCGGCAGGCTCTGGCGGTTCGCTCCTGTTCCTCGATCCTGCCCTGATCTCACCCAACCTCGGCTGGCGCCTGGGATTCGCGATCGGAGGCCTGCTCGGCATCGGCATCTTGCTGATGCGCCGCTACGTTCCAGAGAGCCCGCGCTGGCTCGTCACGCACGGCTACGGGCGAGAGGCCGAAGCGACTGTCACGGACATCGAGCAAAGTGTGGCGCAACAAGCCGGGAGGTCCCTCGCGCCGCCCGAAGGCGGTCTTGAAATTCATCCGCGGAAAAGCTTCGGGTTTGGGCTGATCTTCCGGGCGATGTTTGGGCAATACCGGGGCCGCAGCTTACTCGCACTTACCCTCATGATCGCTCAATCGTTTCTGTTCAACGCCGTGTTCTTCTCCTACGGGCTGGTGCTCAACAGGTTCCACAATGTACCTCAGGGACGCTCCGGGATTTACCTCGTGCCTCTCGCAGCGAGCAGCTTCCTCGGCCCCGTGCTCCTTGGCCAGCTGTTCGACACTGTCGGTCGCAGGACGATGATCTCCGCAACATACGCGGTGGCCGGTATGTTTCTGATCGCCACGGCGCTGGTGTTCGGCTTTGATGCCTTCTCGGCCTGGACGCAGACGCTTGCCTGGATGGTGATATTCTTTTTCGCATCGGCTGCGGCCAGCTCGGCCTATTTGACGGCAAGCGAAATTTTTCCGCTGGAGACACGGGCGCTCGCAATCGCGGTCTTCTACGCCCTGGGCACGGCAATTGGTGGGGCTCTCGCGCCGTCGCTTTTTGGATATTTGATCGGCACCGGTTCGCAATGGGCGCTGGCCGCGGGATATCTGTTGGCAGCTGCTCTGATGCTTGTCGCTGCCTTGGTCGAGGCCAGTTTAGGCGTCGATGCCGAGGGGCGCCCGCTCGAAAGTATCGCCGGTCCACTTTCTGCTTCATGAGGTCGGATCACCCGCGGGCTTTAGCGCCGCGGGCGCAAGTATCACCCGCTCACCCAAGGTCAAGTCGTGATGACCCAAGACACATATGGACAGGCGCCCGATATTGCGCTTGCGGCTCAGTTTGCGTCAGGCGCGCTTTCAATCCGCTCACGGTCCGGGACGCCTCCCGGGCGCCTCTAAGAGGCCCCGGGGCCAAGGCCCCGCCGGTGCCGAAGGATGCCTTTTATTTGAATTGAGTGCATATGATTTATCAATATCTGGTTGTAAGGACCCCGACCCGGAACCCGTGCAGGGCGCGGATGGAATGTCCACAGGTGCTTGTCATGCGTCCATGACGGTTTGACAGCGGCGGGCGCTTTACCCATTTTCCCTGTTCTGTGGTTTCCCGCGGTTGACGCGGAAGGTTTTGACGGAAGCGAAAAAAAACGGAAATTCATGAAGTTAGTCGTTGTTGAATCACCCGCAAAGGCGAAGACGATCAACGCCTATCTGGGCCGCGGCTATGAGGTGCTCGCCTCGTTCGGGCACGTGCGTGACCTCCCGCCCAAGGACGGCTCGGTTGATCCCGACCATAATTTTTCTATGATATGGGAAATTGATCCTAAGTCTCACAAGCATGTGAATGCGATCATCAAAGCCGCGAAGGCCGCACAGACCCTGATCCTGGCGACCGACCCTGATCGTGAAGGCGAGGCGATTTCCTGGCACGTTCTGGAGACCCTCAAGCAGAAGCGCGCAATCAAGGACCAGGCCGTCGAGCGGGTGGTGTTCAACGCCATCACCAAGCAGGCGGTGGCCGAAGCCATGCGCAATCCGCGCAGCATTGACCAGGCTCTGGTGGATGCGTACCTCGCCCGCCGGGCGCTGGACTATCTCGTGGGCTTCACCTTATCGCCGGTGCTGTGGCGCAAGCTGCCCCGCACGCGGTCGGCAGGACGGGTGCAATCGGTCGCCCTGCGGCTGGTGTGCGATCGCGAGCTGGAAATCGAGAAATTCGTTCCCCGCGAGTACTGGTCGCTGGTCGCGACGCTGACGACGCCCCGCGGCGATACTTTCGAGGCCCGGCTGGTTGGCGCCGATGGCAAGAAGATCCAGCGGCTCGATATTGGCAGCGGGGCCGAAGCCGAAGCCTTCAAGCAGGCCCTGGGGACGGCCGCCTTCACGGTAAAGTCCGTGGAAGCCCGGCCTACCAGGCGCCATCCCTATCCCCCCTTCACGACCTCCACGCTGCAGCAGGAGGCGAGCCGTAAGCTCGGCCTCGCGCCTGCCCACACGATGCGGATCGCGCAGCGGCTTTACGAGGGCATCGCCCTCGACGGCGAGACCGTCGGTCTCATCACCTATATGCGCACGGACGGCGTGCAGATTGCCGACGAAGCGATCGCCGCCATACGCAAAATGATCAGCTCCTCCTATGGGCAGAAATATCTCCCTGACGGGCCGCGCCCGTATCAGGCGAAGGCCAAGAACGCCCAGGAAGCCCACGAGGCGATTCGCCCGACCGATCCCGCCCGCCGTCCCCAGGACGTCAAGCGCTATCTCGATGCCGAGCAGGCGAAGCTCTACGAGCTGGTCTGGCAGCGGGCGATGGCGTCACAAATGGAATCCGCCGAGCTTGAGAGGACCACGGTCGATATCGAGGCCAAGGTCGCGGCGCGGCTTCTCGAGCTGCGGGCCACCGGAACGGTGATCAAGTTCGACGGCTTTCTCGCCCTTTATCAGGAAGGCCGCGACGACGCAGCGGAGGATGAGGAGTCGCGGCGCCTCCCCGCAATGGCCGCCGGTGAACCGCTCACCCGCAAGGAGATCGTTGCGGCCCAACACTTCACGGAGCCGCCGCCGCGCTATTCGGAAGCGTCGCTGGTCAAGCGCATGGAGGAGCTGGGCATCGGCCGGCCCTCGACCTACGCATCGATCCTGCAGGTGCTGCAAGATCGCGAATATGTGCGCCTCGACAAGCGCCGGCTGGTGCCGGAGGATCGCGGCCGCATCGTCGTGGCCTTCCTGGAAAGCTTCTTCTCGCGCTACGTCGCTTACGACTTTACCGCCGATCTCGAAGAGCAGCTCGATCTCGTCTCGAACAACGAACTGGAATGGCACGATCTCCTGCGCCAGTTCTGGCGAGACTTCACGGCCGCTGTCGGCGAGGTGAAGGATGTGCCGAGGGCGCAAGTGATCGACGCGCTCGACGAGTTGCTGGGGCCGCACCTCTTCCCGCCGCGTGCCGAGGGCACCGACCCGCGGCTGTGCCCAGTATGCGGCACCGGGCGGCTGTCGCTTAAGCTCGGCCAGTTCGGCGCCTTCATCGGCTGCTCCAACTATCCCGACTGCCGCAATACGCGGCCCCTCTCGGTGCCAGGTGCCGACGGCGCGGAGGAAACCGGCACCAAGGTGCTTGGCATCGATCCTGACAGCGGCCTCGAGGTGACGCTGCGCACGGGCCGTTTCGGACCCTACGTGCAGCTCGGCGAGGTCGTCAACGCTGAGAAGCCCAAGCGCGCCGGCCTGCTGCGCGGCATGCAGGCAGGCGACATCGATCTCGACACGGCGCTCAAGCTGTTGTCGCTGCCGCGCGAAATCGGTCGCCATCCGGAAGATGGCGCGCCGGTCGTCGCCAACAACGGCCGGTTCGGCCCCTATGTCCAGCATGGCAAGACCTACGCCAATCTTGAGGCGGGCGATGACCTCTTCCACATCGGCCTCAACCGTGCGGTGACGCTGATCGCCGACAAAATCGCCAAAGGGCCACGCGGCCGCCGGTTCGGCGGCGACCCGGGCCGCCCGCTGGGCGAGCACCCTGACAAGGGCGGTCCGGTGGTGGTGAAGGCCGGCCGCTACGGCCCCTATGTCAGCCACGACGGCATCAACGCGACCTTGCCGAGGGACAAGGCGCCGGAGACGGTCACGCTTGAGGAAGCGCTGCCATTGTTGGCGGCGCGGGCCGAGCAGATCGCCAATGGCGCCGGGCGCAAGCCTCCACGCCGTAAGACGGGGAAAACTTCCGCCAAGTCGGTGCTGCCGGACCAGCCCGGGGGAAAGACGGCAAAGCCTGCGGCCGCAAAGCCGGTGGCGACAAAGCCCGCCGCAAAGCCCACCAAGACGAGCGTTGCAAAATCCGCAAAGCCCGTCCGCCCTGAAGCCAAGTCAGCAGGCAAGTCAGCAGGCAAGTCAGCAGGCAACTCAGCCGGCAAGTCAGCCGGCAAGTCAGCAAGCAAGTCAGCGGGACCCGCGGGCCGGAAAGCGGCGGCAAAATCTGCCAACAAACGGGCAACGAAGCCCGCCGCGCCGAAGGTTCCGGCAAAGCGCCCCAAGGGTCCCGGTTGAAGCGACTGGCGAATCCGGACTACGCGCACTATTTAATAGATGCCCGCGGCAACGGGCGATCGAGTAGCGCTCGGCAGCGCGTTGGAAACGCGAGTGTCGGGTAGTTTACCGGGCGCTCAGCGATGGGCGCATGAAACCGAAGATTTTAATTCCGCCCGCATGGAGGAAGCGAAGTGTTGGAAAGGCATTACTTGAAGCCCGACCCTCGCGGATTTCGCTTCGCCCCATCCGGGCTGCACTGACCCGGATTTGGCTTTGCTCCATCCGGCTCTGCGCAGAGGCCATTTCTGGACGTATATTTGAGTTCCCAATCCCCCAAACACACCGCCTTCCCCTCCAAAGCGGACGTGCTTGCCTTCATCGGCAAGCAAGCCGGCAACGTCGGCACCCGCGAGATCGCCCGCGCCTTCGGTCTCAAGAACGCGGATCGCGCCGCGCTGCGGCAGATGCTGCGGGACCTCGCCGATGAGGGCGTGATCGAAAAGCGACGCAAGAAGCTGCACCACGCCGGCGCGTTGCCCAATGTCGTGGTTGCAGATATCACCGGACGCGACGCTGACGGCGAGCTCGTCGCCGTTCCGGCCGAATGGGACGAGGAGGCCCACGGCGAGCCTCCCAAGATCCGCCTCTCTCTGCCTCGCCGCGCCGGCTATGGCCAAGTGCCAGGAGCAGGCGACCGCGCGCTTGTGCGCACCGAAAGATCGAGCGAGGCCGAGGGGGGCATCCCTTATCAGGGCCGCGTCATCAAAATCATCGACCGCGCCAAGCATCGCGCGCTCGGCGTGTTCCGCAAGCTTGCGGGCGGTGGCGGCAGACTGGCCTCGATCGACAAGAAGAGCGCCGGACGTGAACTCGCCATCCCGGCAGGCGCAACCCTTGACGCTGAGGAGGGCGACCTCGTCTCCGTCGAGGTGAGCCGGAGCGGACGCCTCGGACTACCGAGCGCGCGAGTGGTGGAGCGGCTCGGCTCGCTCGCAACCGAAAAGGCCGCGAGCCTGATTGCGATCCACGCCCACGGCATTCCTCACGTCTTCTCGCGCGAAGTGTTGCACGAAGCCGACGCGGCACATCCGGCGAGGCCGCAGGGTCGGGAGGACTGGCGAGAAGTTCCTCTGGTCACCATCGATCCGGTCGATGCCAAGGACCATGATGACGCGGTTTTTGCGCGCCCTGATACCGACCCGAAAAATCCCGGCGGATTCGTCATCGACGTTGCGATTGCGGACGTCGCGCACTACGTCACGCCCGGTTCGGCGCTTGACCGTGAGGCGGCAGCGCGCGGCAATACGGTCTATTTTCCGGATCGTGTGGTGCCGATGCTGCCCGAGCGCATCTCCAACGACCTGGGCTCGCTCAGACCGGGCCTCGATCGACCGGCGATCGCGGTGCGAATGGTGGTCGGGGCTGACGGGCGCAAGCGCGAGCATCGCTTTCATCGCGTCCTGATCCGCTCATTCGCCAAGCTTCACTATGCACAGGTCCAGGCCGCGGCGGAGGGCCGACCGGACGACGCGACCGGGCCGCTGCTCGATCTCGTCATCGCGCCGCTTTATGCTGCCTATGGGGCTCTCAAGCGTGCGCGCGACGAGCGCGGTCCGCTCGATCTCGATTTGCCGGAGCGCAAGATCCTGCTCAAGCCCGACAATACCATCGAGCGGGTGATCTCACCGCAGCGGCTCGACGCGCACCGACTGATCGAAGAATTCATGATCCTCGCCAATGTGGCGGCGGCGGAGACGCTGGAGCGCGCAGGGGTGCCGTTGATCTACCGCGTCCACGACGAGCCGGCGGCGGAAAAGCTTCATGCGCTGCGGGAATTCCTGACGACGCTGGATATCTCGCTTCCCAAGAGCGGCGCCCTGCGGCCCGACGGCTTTAACCGCATTCTTGAGCGCGTCAAAGGGCGCGATATCGAAAGCCTCGTCAACGAGGTGGTGCTGCGCACTCAGGCCCAGGCCGAGTACGCGGCGGAGAACTACGGACATTTCGGCCTCAATCTCAAGCGCTATGCCCACTTCACTTCGCCGATCCGGCGCTATGCGGACCTCGTCGTTCACCGCGCCTTGATCCGTGCCGTCAAACTCGGCGAAGACGGCCTGCCAATGACCGAAACCACCCGTTCGCTCGCCGAAGTGTCCGCCCGCATTTCCGCCGCCGAGCGCCGCGCCATGGCGGCCGAGCGGGATACGGTTGATCGCCTGATCGCCCATTTCCTGGCCGACCGCGTCGGTGCTGTCTTCAAGGGTCATATCGGCGGCGTCACCCGCTCCGGCCTGTTCGTCAAGCTCGACGATACCGGCGCCGACGGCTTCATCCCGGCGGCTACACTCGGCGATGACTATTTCCGCTACCACGAGCGCGGCCACGCGCTGGTCGGCGATGCCGGCGGGGAAACCTACCGGCTCGGCGATGCCGTGACGGTGCGCCTCGTCGAGGCAGTGCCCGTTGCGGGCGCACTAAGGTTCGAGATGCTTTCGGAAGGCCGGCGCGATGGAAAGGGCGCTTTGGCGAAGGGCCGCCGGCTGGCACCGGCGCGCAGGTCGCGACGCCACCGCGACACTAACGAGGGCGCTTCCGGCCGTGATGCCGACCGCAAGCGCAAGCGCCGCCGATGAGCCGGCAAGATTCCTTGCCGGAGCCTCCGCCGCCTCCTCCTCCGTCCCCCGGCTATGAGGAGCGCGCGCTGCCGGCGCGACCGGCTTGGCAGTCGATTCGGCGCGGGCTTCGCGGGCGTTGCCCGAATTGCGACAGAGGCAATTTGTTTCGGGCCTTCCTGAAGGTGGCGGATCGCTGCAGAGTCTGCGGCGAAGCCTTCCATCACCATCGCGCCGACGATGCGCCCGCCTATTTCGTCATCCTGATCGTCGGCCATGTTGTGGTGCCGCTCGCGCTTGTGGTCGAGGTCGTGTACGCGCCGCCCTATTGGCTGCATGCCGTGCTATGGCTGCCCTTGACCATCGGACTTGCGGTTGGGCTGTTGCAGCCCGTCAAGGGTGCGATCGTCGGCTGGCAGTGGGCAAACTACATGCACGGATTCGATCCGCATGCCCGCGACGACACCGCCGCGGACCCCCTGGAGGGACGCTTTTGACGGCTACGGAGATGCGAAAAGTTGAGTACGCCGCTCAAAAGGTTCATGACACTTCCTCATCGCACCCTCACACCAAAACCTCCGGCTTTTCATGACAAGCACGATATGTCCCGACGCCTTCCTTTCACCGTTAGTCATCGAAGAGGCCGTCATTCGGGCGCTGGCTGAGGACTTCGGCCGCGCGGGCGATGTGACGTCCGTCGCCACCGTGCCGGCAGGACTTTCCGGGCGCGCCGTTGTGGCTGCGCGCGAGGCCGGAGTGGTCAGTGGTCTGCCGCTGGTTGAAGCGGCGTTCCGCAAGCTCGATGCCGGGGTCAAGCTTACCGCCCATGCCTGCGATGGCGACGCGGTCGCCGCCGGGGCCGTGC
>JASHYD010000074.1 GCA_030043175.1 Xanthobacteraceae bacterium
ACACCCATTTCGTGGTGTACATGAACGCGAAAGATCCGACTCCTTCGCAGGAACTACACGCGCGTGAGGCGCTCGCTCCGGTCTTTGCCGACCTGAACAAGTATGCTGCGACGATGCATTTCGTGGGACAGAGCACCATCTTCACGTTGAACAGCGACCGTGCCACAGGCGAAGCCTACTGCATCGCTCATCATCTGACGGTGGATGGCGAAAAGCGGAGCATGATGGTCGCCTATCTCCGCTACCGCGACACCTTCGCAAAGACAGGCGGTGCGTGGCTTTTTTCCGAGCGCCTGCTCTATGTTGACTGGCTGGAGCAGCGAGCGGTGTCATGAACGCGCCGCCGCTGGACCCGGTATTGTCATGGCGGGCGCGACGGGAATGGTCGGCGGATACGCTCTGCGTTGCGTCATTGGCCACCCCGCCGTCGGATCGGTGACAGCAGTCGGGCTCTACAACAGGACTTCGCGGACCGCTCTGCGCTCGCGGACGCGCTTTCCGGTCAGGACGCAGCTACGCGTGGACTATCCAATCGCATTTGCACGCGTTCTGTAGGCGGCCAACCCTGCTGCGGTCTTTTCGTTTTTGAGCGGCTGAATTGGCGACGCCGAGTAGGAGAAGACGCGATCGGCACATTTTTGGGGTCCCCTTGTCTGTGTCCGCCGTTTCCAGCTTCGTGCCCGTTTAGGTTGGCCATGGTGCGATCGGTCTTCCCCCCTCACAGACCCCACCGTGCGGGATTACCGCAGCGGGTTCCTCAGGTCTGCCTCACTGCTCTGGTCCAAGTGTGTGTGATCCGCGGGCGCAGCAGCGGATGACGGCGCAGGATCTGCGCGTACCTTTATGGCGGTCGGCTTGGCCTATTTCGTCGTGGCACAGGTCACCGACATCGGTCTTGTGTTGCAACCTGGCAGCATATCTGTATTTTGGCCCGCTGCCGGCGTTTCCTCAGGTGCCCTGATCGTTCTTGGCTCTCGCGGACGATGGCCGGCTGCTGCCGGGATCGCTCTTGGGGAAATGGCGACCAGCCTGACCGCGCCCCAGGAGTTTTGGCACACTCCGTGGGTCATTGCAGCCGTCACCCTATGCGACACTGCAGAACCACTGATCATCGCCGGCCTGGTTGCGCGCTATTTCGGCTCTGATTTCGTCTTGGATCGCGTGCGTAACGTCCTCGGTTTCCTGGCCGCCGCGGTCGTCGGGGTCACGACCTCATCGCTCGGCGCGGCCGTTACGCTGAGATTGGCTCTCGGTCCGCCGGTAACAGTGCTGGCCGCTGCGGAGAATTGGTTCGCATCAGTGTTTGTCGGCATCATTACGGTTGCACCGTTGGTGATTGAGGTTGCCGGTGCAGTGCGGCACCCGCTACCGCGGAGCGACCTCATCGAGGGCGCCGCTGCCCTGATGGCGCTCGCGGCGGTGACCGCAGTCACTATTTTGCTGCCGCGCGGCGTCTGGGAGATACTGCTGCCTGTCGCATGGTCGCTTCCGATCTTGCTTTGGGTTGCCACCCGTACGCGACCGATGTTCGCGGCAGCCGGCGCGTACCTCGTTTCCATCACGATCGTTTGGACGACATCCTTCGGCATCGGTCATTTCGGTGATGCCAGTTTCCCGGTGTATGACCGTGTTCTGGGTGCGCAAACGGCCATTTTTTTTGTGGCGATCAGCGCATACGTCCTTGCGGCGCTGTTTGCCGAGCGAAGGGAGAGCGAAGCGTGGATGCGCGCGCAACCGGCCGAGGCCTCGTTGCAGACGGTACAGGCCGAGCTTACCCGCGTCAGTCGCGTAACGACTTTAGGCCAACTAACCGCTTCGATCGCTCACGAAATCGCGCAACCAATCGGCAGCGCGCGCGACAATGCCCACGCGGCTCTGAATTTTCTGGACCGGCAGCCGCCAGACCTGGGAGAGGTCAGAGAAGCACTCGCCGGTGTCGTGGGAGACGCCGATCGAGCCCGAGACATCATCGACCGTATCCGCGACAACATCAAGAAAGCACCTCCGCGAAAGCTTCATTTTGATCTGAATGAAACCCTTAATGAGGTGCTCGTACTGGCACGAAATGCAATCACCAAGAATGGGGTCTCGGTACAGACACGCCTCGCGGAGGGGCTGCGTCCCGTTTACGCGGATCGTGTTCAGCTGCAACAGGTCATCTCGAACTTGATCCTGAACGCGGTCGAAGCAATGGGCTCGGTCGAGGCGAGGACACGCGAGCTGTTGATCAGCACCGAACAGTGCCAGGCAGATGGCGTGCTCGTGCCAGTGCGCGATTCCGGGCCGAGCATCGATCAGGCCCATCTGGAGCGCGTGTTCGACGCATTTTACACCACGAAATCCAGCGGCGTCGGCATGGGGCTGTCGATCTGTCGGTCGATCATCGGTGCCCACGGCGGCCGGCTGTGGGCGGAGGCAAACGAGCCTCAGGGCGCGGTATTTCAGTTCACATTGCCTGGCGCGGAAAAAATACTCTGACGTCTCGTCAGGCGGCTCACCGGTTATGAGGTTCCATCCCGCTAAGTGGCCTGCTGGTACATGAGGCGAGGGCATGATCGGTCGGTTCCGCCATTTTACCGCATTGTGGGTCGCCGGCATTCTTATCCTGGCGTTCGTGACCTGGGCGTGCTTTCAGCTCCGTCTCAACGTCACCACGACCGGCTTCAGCTGCCTGATCGTCACTGTGCTACTCTCGCTCCTCGACAGCTACGTTCCATCGGTCCTCTTCTCGATCGTTGCTACTGGTTGCCTCGACTACTTCGTCACCGAGCCCCTTTTCTCCTTCACTGTCGCCAGCGTCGAGGACACCACGGTGTTGGCGGCGTTTCTCATCACGTCGCTCGCCCAGCTAGACGAGCGGACCAAGAACTGTATGAGGCTCAAGTGGAGTTGGTTCTGCTGGCCGAATCCTCGCTTACCGGCATCTACCTTATCTAGGAAAACCTCTTGCGATACGTGAACCCAGCCCTCGCGAGGATGTTTGGTAGCAGGCCGAGCGGACCCTCCGCGAGGCGCAGGCGGAGCTGGCGCACGTCACCCGTGTCATGACCCTCGGCGAGCTTTCCGCCTCTATTGCACACGAGTTCAATCAGCCGATTGGCGACAAGCGACGACAGCGCGGCTATGGCGCTCTGATCGCAGAAAGCTACCCAACCCCAGGACGCGCCACAGCGCAGAATGTGCTATTTAATATCGGGCGAGGCGTCGGCGGCTTCGGCCCGCTGGTAGTCGGCATTTTGGCCGCTCAATACTCTCTCGCCACCGCCGATCATTCCACTTAGAAATGCACCGGTAATCGCTCCTGCCAACAGAAGCATGGTTGGGTCTCTCACCTGCGGGTAGACGAACGCCATCACCATCGCGCCAGCTTGGAACGCGATGAAGAGCGGCTCGCGGCCTATGCGGTCCGCCAGCTGACCGAACAAGCACATGCCGACAGCGCCACCCGCGACCGCCAACGAGGTCCAAGGTGCTGATTGTGTTAACGAAAAATCCAATTGCGATGACAGATATGCCGGCAGCCAGATCATCGTGCCGTAGTAGCCAAAGTTCCAGGCGGAGGTCATGATCGCGACGCCGGCCGTCGCACGGATCGCGGCGCGGTCGGCGAGCAAAACCGTAAACGGGTTGATTCGCTCTATCTTGGTCGCCGCGACGAACAAGGCCGACTCGCCCAGGTAATGGCGCGCGGCGAAAACAACAAACGCCGGTAGAACCCCGACGAGGAACAAGTCCCCTCCAGCCAATATGTGTGAGCAGGGGTGGCTAGCGCCGCAGTCAAAACCCGCGCTTGCCAGCCAAGCGCGACATGCGATGTCGTTCGAGCGCGCTCGTGGGCGGGCCACGATTCGGCCGCAAGCGCCATTCCGATGCCGAACTCGCCGCCAAGCCCAATCCCTGCAATTGTCCGGTAAGCGAGGAGATCCCGATAGCCCTGAGCAAGCGCGCACAAGCCGGTGAATCCCGCGTACAACAGAATCGTCCAGCTTAAGACGCGAACCCATCCGTAACGGTCACTCAATGGCCCTGCGAGAAAGCCCCCGACAACCGCCCCATAAGTGCCCAAGTTATGAGCGAGCCGGCCTCGGGCCAAGTTGAAGCGATGCGGAGAGAGGGACTAAGATAAAGCTCAAGATCAAAAGATCGAATCCATCGACCGCATAGCCAAGAGCGGAAGCGTCAACCGCCCTGCGAGCGTAGGCGCCGACCTCTGCTGGCATCAAAGCTGGTTGGTTCGCCCCTGATAGAGTCAACCCTGGATTGCTCGTCATTTTTCCTCGTTCCCAGGGCGTCGTGTTTCGGTCGACGTCGGCGAATCCGGGAGGGACCCTATGAATCTTTGTCGGTTCCGAGAACCTCGCAAAGACATCGTCTCAGGAGCGTTTCATCGACAGGCTTGCCGAGGTAGCAGATAACTCCATCGTCCAGTGCGCGGTCGCGGTCAGCATCATTGGGGTAGGCGGTAATGAGGATTGTCGGAATCGTGTGCCCACTATTGATGAGGCTTTGGTATAGTTCGAGGCCACTCATCACAGGCATCTGAACGTCGCTGATCAAGCAAGCCGTTTCGAGGAGACGAGGGGATCCGAGAAAATCGGCTGCCGAAGAGAAAGTCTCCACGGCGTAGCCCAAAGATCTCATGAGCCTTCTCATGGATTCGCGAAAGAACAGGTCATCCTCGACGATCGAAACCAACGTTCCTGGCATGCCCTTTTGCTCGCTCGCCACACCATGCGGTCCATTCCAACAACGCCGGAGCGTCCCATTGATACCCTGCACCCAAAAGCGTTGCGGAAGCAATGCCATTGTCGTGTAAACGTTAGTTTATACCCGCGCGGCTATTTCCGGGCGTACAATGACAGCGAGCTCAATGCTGGGCCGATGCCGGAACGGCCCATCTCCGCCATCCATTGATCGTGGAGCGAAAGCCATGACTGACGCTAAGCCTACCGTCCTGGTTATCGATGACGATCCGGACTTGCGTGCCTCGATTGCCCGTTTGTTGCGGTCGCTCGATATCGATACGCGCGTGTTTGCCTCCATTCCCGACTTTGCCAAATCCAATCCGCCGGATGCACCGACCTGTCTGGTCCTTGACGTGAGATTGCCGGGGCAGAGCGGTCTTGATCTCCAACGCGACCTCGCGGCGGCCCACAGGGAACTCCCGATCATCTTCATCACCGGACACGGCGATATTCCGATGACCGTACAGGCGATGAAGGGGGGCGCTATCGAGTTCCTGACCAAACCGTTTCGCGATCAAGACCTCCTGGACGCCATTCAGCTGGGCTTGGCTCGCGATCGCGCCCGGCGGGAGAGCGAGGAGGCCATTACTGCGCTCAAGGAGCGCTTCGGCTCGCTGAGCCCCAGGGAGCGCGAAATCATGGTTGAGGTCGCGCGTGGCCGCCTTAGCAAGCAGATTGCCGGCGATATCGGCATCGCCGAGGCAACCGTCAAGGTTCATCGCAGCCGCCTAATGCGGAAATGAAGGCTCGTTCACTACCGGCGCTGAGTAGAATGGCGGATAAGCTCAAGCTAATACCCGAAGAGCAACAACCCCCCTGACGTTGTACGAAATAGTAAGACGGCGCCGCCGCAGCAGATAACCCAAGGTTTAGCGCCTCGGCACTCGGTCGGTATCACGCCCGATTTATGTTCAATGTTCGCCTCAACGCAGCTGGGCAAGGTAAATTGGAACACACCGCGCCCCGCGTGTGCGCGGGATGACCGCTCCTTTCGTTCCTGAGGGCGCCGTGAATGGATCAATTTTTC
>JASHYD010000763.1 GCA_030043175.1 Xanthobacteraceae bacterium
AAGCCCATCGATCGCGCCGATCTCCTATCACCCAATGCCGTGGGAGCGAAAGCGCACCAAGCCTGCGACGAACGCCCGTAACGGACTGGTCACGTTGGCGCCCTCGCGAGATTAGGGCGGTTCCTTGACGACGGCGCGGTGTTGGCCCGGCCCTCCACGCCTTGCCGTCTTCCTCCCGCGCCATCGCCGTTTAGCGGGAATCTGCCAAGAAGATGCTGGTGACGATGGCAAATACCGGCAGAAGGACCGCGCACGACCAGATCATGTAGCCGAAAAAGCTCGGCATTTTCACGCCGCGCTCGGTGGCGATGGCGTAAATCATTAAATTCGGTGCATTGCCGACATAGGTCATTGCGCCCATGTACACCGCGCCCATTGAAATTGCCGTGAGCGCGGTGGCATGCTCGTTCATCAACCTCGCAGCATCGCCGCCGAGAAGCTCAAAAAATACCAGGTAGCTCGGCGCGTTATCGAGGACGGCCGACAACGCTCCGGTGATCCAGAAATAGGTGGTATTGCGCGGCTCTCCGGCCGCATCGGTCATCAGCGCCAAAACCCAGGAAAATGGCCCCTGGTGTCCGGCGTGCAGCATCGCGGTGACCGGGACGACGCAAACGAAGATGCCGGCGAACAGCTTAGCCACTTCGCGAATTGGCTCCCAGGTGAAACCGTTGCGCTCGCGGTGTTCCTCAGGTGTGAACACCAGCGACGCGACCGCGATAGCTCCAAGTGCGGCGTCGCGAACGAGATCCTGCAGCTGCAGCGTCGGGCCGCCGATATCGAGCACGATATCGCCTTTCCACACAGCAGAGAGGAGGGTCACCCCGACGATGAGGATGATAAGCAGGAGGTTGACGAGGCCGTGTATTCGTAGCGGCTCGCTGGAAGCGGTTTCGCCGACCACGGTGACGCGACGATCTTGGCGGTAGTACCACAGATCGACCACGACAAACACGAAGAGCACGAGCGCCACCGTCAAGGCCGTCTGCCGCCACAGGTGCACCGCGGGCCAGAAGAAATCGATGCCGTGCAGAAAGCCGAGGAACAGCGGCGGGTCGCCGAGCGGCGACAGGGCGCCGCCAATATTGGCAGCCAAAAAGATAAAGAATATTACAACATGCGCGTTGTGAAGCCGTGCCGAATTAGCCCGCAACAACGGCCTGATGAGAATCATGGTCGCCCCCGTGGTGCCAACGATACTGGCGATCACGGTCCCGAACGCCAGGGTGGCGGCGTTAACGAGCGGTGTGCCGCGCACGCCGCCGGTGACCAGTATGCCGCCCGCCACGACGTAGAGCGACGCGAGCATGGTGATGAACCTTAAATATTCCAATAGCGCGTGGATCAGCGCTGCCCAAGCCGTGGGGATGCCGTGGAGCGCCGCCAGCGGCGCCAGGGTCAATGTGCTCCAAACAAACGCGATCTTGCCGTAATGGGCATGCCAAACGTTCGGAATCAGCAGCGGGCCGACGGCAATCGACAATAACAGGCCGAGAAACGGCAGCGCCCACGGCCATGAGGGCTCGCCGAGGGCGGCGGCGTTCGCGGGCCCCGTCTCCCAAGCGAGCACGACCGCGGCAGCGAGCGCATCGCATCCGATTTTCGATGAGACAGACATTGGCCTTTTGGAAAAATCACCGTCACGGTGCAGCTGCGGCTGCCGGTTCAAATAACGACGCCGGTTTACCGTGGCCGTTCGCCGCCCCAAGACCGGCGAGGATCGCGTCGAGCTCGTGCAAGCGATGGCCGCAGGTGTGACGCTCGACAACAGCACGGCGGCCCGTTGCGGCAAGCTCCGCGCGGAAGTCGGGATCATCACGCAACCGTGCGAGTATGCTGGCCATGTCCTGTTCGCTGCGCGCCGTCACGTACGCTCCCGGCGGAAACAGGTGCTCGACGTCGCTCCAGGGCGTAGTGACGAGCGGCGTACCGCAGGCGAGCGCCTCGAACATGCGGATGGTGGGAATGCCGGGCAGCGCTTCGACGTAAGGGCGCCGCGGAACGTGCATCGTGAAGCGGGCGCGCGCGAACGCGACCGGAACGCGATGATTGGGAAGCCAGCCCTCGTAATGGATGCGATGTGCCGCGAGCTCGCGTTGCAGCTCGCCCGGATAGCGGACACCGTGGATGCGCGTCCTCAGACCCAGTCGGCATGCCGGCTCGACCAGGAATCTCCGCAATTCCACGTCACGCTCGCCGTCGCCCCAATTTCCGATCCAGATCAAATCCGTGTCCCGGCGGACGTGGGGATCGGGCTCGAACAACACCGCGTCAGCGCCTTCGTGCCACGTAAAGACGCGCCGCCCCCAGCCTCGTCTCAAATAGACTTGGCGCAGCACCTCGCCGAACGCCAGCACCGCGTCATAGCCATCGAGATGCCCGAGCTCCTGCGGTGCGGTCAGAGCCCGATGGTGGGTGTCATGGAAAAGCAGCAGGAACCGCCCGCCATCGATGCGGCGTTTGCCGATACGGGCCACCAGCTCGGCCTCGGTCCACTCATGCACCAGGACCAGGTCGGCGTCCTCGAGCGCCTGATCCAGATCGAGGCTGGCGGCCTGATAGGTGCGAATATCTACGCCGGGCACGACCTGCGCGCCCGCTGCCAGCGCCGACAAACCATGATGCTCAACAAGATTCGTCCGGCTCCATCCATCCGCCGGCTCGTAAACGAGCACCCGATCTCCTCGGCGGATCAGCTCGCGCGCGATGCCGCGTAGGAAATGCACATTGCCATGGTTCCAGCACGAGGCAAGCGAGTGGCAAAATATGACGACTCTCATGCCCGGCCCTCCACCATGGTGGCCCGCCAACCGGGCGCTATGCGCCGCGGCGACGCCAACACTTCGGCGTAGGCTCTGCAATAGGCATCCGCCATGGCGGCTGCCGAATAACGCTGCGCCCGCAGCCTCGCGGCTTCCTGCAGTCGCGTTCGCAGCGCCGCATTGCCGGACACCCGCCGCAGCGCAGAGACGAGCTCGCGGGTGTCGCTTGGATCGACGAACAACGCGGCACCGTCCCAAAGCTCGCGGAAGCTTGCGATATTTGCGAGCACCAATGCGCAGCCGCAGGCAGCCGCTTCCAGCACGCATAGCCCGAACGGCTCATAGCGCGCCGGCGCGGCAAAGATTGCCGCCCGCGCCATGAGGCTCACCAAATCATCTCTCGGCAGCTCGCCAAGCCATTGCACATTGGCTTGATTGCTGTCGCGCTCGAACCCGACCAGCCGGACCGGCCATCCGATGACGCCGGCGGTGGCCGCCACGGCACGCGCATTCTTGGCTTCGTCCCACAGCCGTCCGGCGGCAAGCACAAAGCTTTCCTTGGGTCGGCGCGAACAGTTAACGTCGGTGCCGTTGTGAATGACCTGACCGCGGTGCGGCGGCGCATAGAGTGCGTGAATGCGATCGCGAAAGGCGGCGGTCGGCGCCAGCCAGAGGTCAGCCGCCGCAAGCCCGGCCGCGACGTTGGCACGGTAGACGTGCCAGAGAGCTTCGGCAGGCTGCCCGCCGCGACAGGCCTGCCACCAGGACCAGACGCAGGAATGAGCAGCGAGCACGATCGGGGCTCGCCAGTCAGCCAGCGCTTCACGATAGCCATTGAGGTGAACGAGATCCGGAGCGAGGCGTCGCGCGATCCTCACCAGACATTCGCGGGCGCGCTCGAAATCGGCACCGCCCGGATCCATCCATTCCAAGGCAAGGTCCGTGC
>JASHYD010000764.1 GCA_030043175.1 Xanthobacteraceae bacterium
TGTATACGACCCCCTAGCATCAGCAATACCGGTGTGGTGGAGGAAAAGATGCGCAGTGTGTTTGCGTTCGGCGCGACGGTCGCGCTCACCGTCGTTCTCGCGCAGGCTCCCGTGTTGGCTCAGACCGTCCGGGACGTGATGGACATGCTGAGACCAAGCGCCAATACCCGCGTTGTCGGCGGCATGCCCGCCAAACCGGGCGCATGGCCCTGGCAGGTGCTCGTCGTGATACCTACTGACAGCAAGGGAAACGTGGCCCAATGCGGCGGCTCCTTGATCGGCGAGCAGTGGATTTTGACTGCGGCCCATTGCATTCAAAAGTTTGACCGGTCGCGGCAAATCCTGGTCGTTGAGCAGCGGCCACCTGCAGCGACGCCCTCCGCACGGGGCGTGCTAGCAGATATCGACCCAAAGTCCCTTCACCGCGTGTCAACGGCGATTGCCCATCCTCAATGGAATATCAACACGCTGGAAAACGACATCGCCCTGCTCAAGCTCAACGAGCCTGCTGCCCAATCCCGTGTCGTCCCACTATTACTCAGCCCGGATGCCGGGCTTGAAAATCCTCCGGCGAAGGTTGTCGTCACGGGATGGGGAGTAACGCGAGACATCGTAGAACAGGGAAGCGGGTATATCGACGCTGTGACGCAAAAACCGATTCGCCCGGAGGATGTTCTGCCCGACCGGCTGATGGAGGTCGAACTCCCGTTGGTGGCGACGGACCAATGCAGGGCCAGCAACCATGAAGTTCCGGCGCCCATCGACCACCGGAATTTGTGTGCCGGAGTCCCGGAAGGCGGCAAGGACGACTGCCGCGGCGACAGTGGCGGACCGCTGGTGGGGCGCGGCAATCGTGGACAATGGGTGCAGATCGGCATCGTGAGCTGGGGCATCGGATGCGGGCGCCCGGGCCATCCCGGCGTTTACACGCGCGTTTCAGCCTTTGCCGACTGGATTCGTGAAAGCGCCGGCCGCGATCCCGTCATCTCGCCGGGCCCCCCGGCCGAGCCCGGAAGTCCACCTCCGGCCGCGTCAAACCCCACCTTTGACAATTCCGCTGGCCTCACGGTTGCCTTTGACAAGGGTGACGTGGTGGGCGTCGGCGACGTGGTGTCCTATCGCGTCACGACCCAGAAGCCCGGCTATCTGGCGATCTTCGATGCCACGCCGGACCACATGCTCACGCAGGTTTTTCCCAATGCGCGCTCGATGCGTTCACCGACAGGGGCCGCGCTGGAAACTGCCCGCCTGTCGCCGGAGCGGCCGCGGCTGATCCCGGACCCCCGCAACCCGTACGAGGGCTTCGCTGTCCGCATCGTCGAACCGCGCGGTAAGGGTTTCATCGTGGCCGTGCTGAGTGACCAACCGATCACCAACCTCGATATTCCGAGCATGCCCAAGGCTTTTGCGACCGTTGAAGAGGCCGCAACGGCAATCGGGCGGCTGCGCAGCGAACTGAGCCGAGGCCTCCGCCCGGTGATGGATGTTCGAGAGAGCCCGAAATGGTCAATCGCGGTGCGCGAGTATACGGTGAGATAACCTGGTCGCTGCCATCACGGTGCAGCCGATTGCCAATTTTCACCGCGTTTGCGAGATTGCCCACTATGCCTGCAATTAGGGACTGACTGGTCGAGCGCGCGAAACTCTCAGTCAACGCTTTTTTCTTGAACTTGGGGTAGCGGAATTTCCGCCATTGCGCGGTTTCTTGCAGTCGCGGAAGAAGTTGGCGTAGGCCGTCTCAGATCGAGGATTGCCTGTCCGGTGGCGTATTTTCAATTTCCCGATCGAAAAGACAACTGCACAGCCCGTCGTCAGCCGGATCGCCCACACCGCATAGTCGTACCTGCTTCTTGAAATTGGATTTCCTACCGTCAAGCAATCGAGCCCGGCACCGCGACACTTCCAATCAGCCCGGAGTCCCTCCAATCCGCTTGGAGGGCGAGACCATTCACAGCGGCCGCCGGCGCGATCATTGTCTTCTCGTCGCTGATGCGACACACCGATTCCATTCTGTTGAGGGAGACAGCCATGATCCGTCCAGCCGTCGCCGTCGCTGCGCTGGTTTTGCTGGCAGCGACAGCTCCCGGCCTCGCTAGCCAAAACGAAAAGATCGCGCACAAAACCGCCGCGCCGAATGAGAGCAACACCCGGCTGATGATCATCAACGGCGATTCCGGCCGTGTGATCTATGACGACGGCCGTGACGACTTGTTTTGCGTGACGCGACGTTACTTCGTCGGGTGGGATTACTACGGCCGGCGCCTCTATCGCCGCACCATGGGATGCCGTTAGTCAAGCTGCATGAAGGGAGATACGACTATGCGCTTTTTGAAGCTCCTGGCTCTCGCCACCGTCCCCCTGTTGGCCACGCCCGCACTAGCGCAGGATGTTCAACTCAAGGACCTCACGGTCGAACAAGCGAGTGTCGCCCAGGTCGGCATGCCGCGCCCCGGCTCGCTGCGGATGTCGCTCGCTGCCAATCGGCCGGATTGGACCTACGGCATTGGGGAGAGTGTCGGGCTGCTGCTGACAACGAACGAGGACGCCTATGTCACGGTGCTCGATATCGGGCCGACCGGGCGGGTCACCCAACTCTTTCCCAATCCATACCAGCCCGACAACCATGTGTTAGCCAATAGCCCTGTCGAGATCGGCGGCGCTTCCGGCGCCAGGGTGACGGTCACTGGAACAGTCGGAGCCGAGCTCATCAAGGTCATTGCCTCCAGCAGACCGGTGGCAATGATCTCCCAATCCCGGCTTCGGCGTCACGGCGCTTTCCTCACTGTCGATGGCGGCGTTCCGAGGGTGTTGCGCGATCTTCAGGTCGTGGCCGACCAGGCGGTTCAGAGCGATACCCAGATCGCGGTGATGAATCTCCCGCTATGGACCGTCGCCGACCATGTGGCTGGCGCGCCGGCGCTGAACTGGGACAACCCGCGCTGTACGGAGCATTCACGCGGCAGCCGTGACGGCGCGTTCCAAACCCGTGACTGCCCATCGCACCGCTGATCGACAGGAGAACGGCGTGCACAAGTCGCTGACATCCCTCGCTGCCGTTGCGGCCTTCATCCTGGTGCTCGATGTACCGTTCGTAGCGGTCGCGGCCCAGTCTGAGGCCCAGTTCCCGACTGAAAGCAAGGAAGCTATCACCGATAGAACCGCAGTTGACGCGTTCGTTGCCGCCCAGGCCAGGCTCGCCTTTTCGCTGATCGAGAAGATCGCGAACCGTAACAACGCCGCCGCACGGTGTCCGTCGCGGTGCATGCCAACGGCTCACGCCGACGCCACGGTATCGCCCGCGAGCCTCGCCGCGACCTTCGGCATCGTGAGTCTGGGAGCGGATCATGCCATGAAGGCCGCGATCGCCCGAGCACTCGGATTTACGCCCGAACAGGCCGACGCCGACCTCGCCGCGTTCGCAGATGTGCGCAGCATGCTCGCTAATGCCGGCGATACGTTCCAATCCGCCAGTCGGATCGTGTTCGCGCCGTTGAGCCCACCGAACCGGATTATGCGGGCTGGGCTTGAAAACCTCGGCATTGATTATTCGATTGCCGATCTGAGCGACCCGGAGGCCGCGGCTAAGATCGATGCCTGGATCAAGGAGGTGACGAAGGGCACGATCCCGGAAATCCTCGGCGGCCCGGTCGCAAAATCCTCCTTGGTTGCGCTCAATGCCCTCCACTTCAAGAGCCGGTGGAAGTCCCCTTTCGATCCCGGGCTGACTGCGCCCGCTGTCTTTGTTGGCGTCGACGGCAAGATCGGCGACGTCGCCATGATGCGGTCGGGTCGGGGCATTCGTGCGTTCCGGCAGGAGCGCAAGGACGGGCACAGCTTCGTGGCGATCGATCTGCCGTTTGTGGACGAGCGCTTCTCGCTCGTGGTGGTGACCACCACCGACAAGGCGGCTCCGGCGAGGGAGTTCGCGCGCGCCGCCGCGTGGCTCACCGGTGTAGGCTTCACGGCCCAAACGGGTGATCTCGCGATACCCCGTTTCTCCACTTCGGGACGCGAAGATTTGATGCCGGTGCTCGACGCCCTCGGCCTCGACAAGGCGCGCCATGCCGCTAGCGCCCTTCAGGGCTTCGCACCCGGTGCCATGCTGTCCCAGGTGGTCCAGCGCGCCATGATCGAGATAGACGAGGAAGGCGCCGAAGCCGCCGCCGCCAGCGCTGTCATGTCCTCTCGCGCGCTCGGAGCCGACGACGCGATCCACATGGTGGTGGACAAGCCCTTCATCTACGCGCTGCGGGACAAGGTGACGGGGCTGATCCTCGTTGCGGGATACGTGGGGCAACCCCCGAAGGGGAAGACGGCGTGAAGGCCGGCGGGCGACGTGCTTTATGGCCACGACGGGTATTAGCGATTTTGCAGCGGCCGGCGGCCTTCCCCCTCCGCCGGCGGTTCGCCAATTTATGGGACGAACGTCAACTATCTCACTTCGGCATTTGGTAGATCCGGCCGTCCTCCCGGATTCGCTGGATCTGGTCGTCTACACCGGCTCTGCAAGACTTATAAATGTCACCGCTAAGCCGGACCGCCGTCAGCCCACAACCGCCGCCGCCTGACTAATCAGGCCGTCACCAAAGATCGGCGATAGCTCCGATAGGCCTCGGGCGTCCTGCTGATGCATAGCGCGCTGGCGGAAACAAATGTGCTGTGCCCGACGTGCGACAGCGGTCCACTTGGGTGGGTAGACCTGACCAATCTGTAATAGGCCGTCCATCCACTTGAAATGTTTTTCTTCGTATTGATCGCGGTTGAACTCGTGTGGGTTCGCTCTATCAGCGGGAGATGCCAATGACGTTGCGAGCGGTTTGCATTGCAGGTGTCGCGGTTGTCATGTCCACCATTCCGACTGTTGCGCACCACTCTTTTGCGATGTTCGATGGAGAGAAAACAAAAGTTTTGGAAGGAACTGTCAAGGAATTCCAGTGGACCAATCCGCACAGCTGGATCATGTTGACGGTCGATAACGCCCAACGTCCATCGGAGCAATGGGCGATCGAAATGGGCGGCCCCGGCCGCTTGATGCAGCAAGGCTGGGCTCCTACGACCCTTACACCCGGTATGAAAATCAAGGCCGTCATCCATCCGCTTCGGGACGGCAACAATGGTGGGCAGTTCATGGCCGTGACGCTCCCCAATGGGACCCAGCTGGGGAACCCGAACGCCGCGCTGAGCGCCAATGCTGGCGGCGCCAAATAGTGAGCCAACGACAGAGCCTTTAAAATCGCCATTCCGGCGCAGGCCTTCACGGGGCGACCTGACCTATCCCGTCAATGCGGGGCGACACGCGTTAAGGAGCTGCAGATGAAAAAGTTTGTCGGCCTTCTTGGGGGCGCGTTAGCTATCTCCGTCCGAGCGTTCGCAGCCGACATGCCTGCGCCGGCTCCTGCTTATAAGGCCCCGCCACCTCCGCCGCCGGTATTTAGTTGGACCGGCTGGTATATCGGGGGCAATGCCGGCTACGGTTGGGGCTCCAGCAGTAATCCCAGCATTGCGACTGACCCGTTCGATTCTCTTGGCTTCGCCGATGTCGTCACTCCAATGGGTGGCAACATGTTCCCGAGTCTGAGGCCGCAAGGTTTCATCGGCGGCGGCCAGATTGGCTACGACTGGCAAGCCAACCCCAACTGGGTGGTCGGTTTCGTCACTGATTTTCAGGGCGCCAGCATCCAGGCCTCGGGCACCAATCAGCTCGCGGGCGCTCTCTCAGGTATCACCGAGTCGCTGTCCCAAAGGTTGGATTACCTCGGCACCGTGCGCGCACGGACCGGACTGGCAGTCAATAACTGGCTGTTCTACGGCTCCGGCGGCGTCGCGTACGGCAACGTGCAGAGCACGATCAACTATAACGATCCTGTATTGACCGGCGCTACCGTTACGGGATCGCAGTCTGATACGCGCGTGGGCTGGGCTGCGGGCGGCGGCATCAACTACGCGATGACCCCTAACTGGATCATTGGCGTTGACTACCTTCATTACGATCTCGGCCACACGAACGTTACTGGGTTTGCCGTGCCCCCAGGCACCATCATACCCAGCGCAAGTCTCACAGCGACCCAGGACGTTGGAGGTGACATTGTCCGCGGCGTGATCAACTACAAGTTCTAAACCCTGCGCAAGGTCCCGAGCGAGGATTTCGGGGCCTGAAAATATTGTAGGATTGGTGAGTTTCCTCTTCCCCTTTATACTTTGGTGAGACGAAATTGCGGATCGAATTGTTTGTACTCGCTGTCAGTAGGATATCTCTGCTTCTCTTCGGCGCCTTGGCCGGTGCCGCCGCGATACTCGTAGCGGTTCAACCTACGCGACTGATGCCGAGCTCGGCTCGCGCTGCTCAGGGCGACAGCTACCGCGCACTCATCTTGTTTGATTTGAGGAGCTGCGCGGGACCTTGGTACAAGGGGGCTTGCCCCCAACCGGATTTAAGCAGCGCGTGGGCATAGCGCTCGAGGGCTTTGCCTTGGAAATCATCGGCAACGGAAGAACCAATGTCGCGGCGATGCATGGCAACACTATTATCGCTCGACGCGCGCTTTCGCCGTCAAATCCTCGCGCCTGAAGGCGCGACCCTGGCAAGCGGGGGCTGACCGCTCAGCGCGGCCAGGCAGAAGGGGTCGCTGTGCCATGAATGGGGACATCCGCTCGCGGGAGCGTAACGGGGGTCGCAGTCGAAAAATGTTGAGCGCGAAATAAACCTCTTGACTGGAGGCGCCTCATAAGTTTTCCACCGGACGTAACCCGACCTACAGCGCATGAAACTTCCTGCTACCCTCGTCCTTGTGTCGTCGGTACCGAGGTCGATCTTTGCTTGGTGCGATTAAGCCCGCATATAAGTTGGACCCGGGGTTCCTGGAGCGCCTCAGACTGTCGCCGTAGGCCACCCTCGGCCCCGGAGCACGCGTTCTAGATTTCTAGATACGGTGACCTATCGCGTCGCCAACTCGGCAGCCTTGGGCCACAGCCGATCGGTCATCGGCTGCTTATGAACCCGTTAGTCCGTGCGTCGGTGCACAGCACCGAGCCTCGCAGCGCGAATGTTGTGCCAGTCCCTTCAAGGCTTCTGATAGATGACTCTGCCCGCACGAATGGTGTAGGCGACTTTGGCGAGGTTACGAACGTCGCTATTTGGATTACCGTCGAGCACGACCATATCGGCATCAAATCCTTGCTCTATCCGCCCCTTCCTAGCGGCCTTGAAGTAAGCGGCAGGGCTAGTTGTCAAAGAAGCAAGCACATCGCCAAACGACAGAGCGCGCCCCATAAATTCGA
This sequence comes from Xanthobacteraceae bacterium, assembly GCA_030043175.1. The sequence goes on from JASHYD010000764.1 coordinate 7,279, forward strand.
GCTCTAGTGACGTATCGTAGAGCCTTGTAAATCCGACGTCCGTGCCGAAGAGAATGATGCCTCCGTTCGCCGCAAATGCCTTGAGCTGATTGACGCCAGATTGGACCAAATAATCCTTTGCAGCCTGGTCGGGAGTAACTGTTGTCCAGAGCGAAAGTGTCGGTATTAACGCGATACCTTGGGCTTTGAATTGAGCCAGTTGCTCGGAGGTGTAGCCCGGCTCCGTAGGTACCGTATGAGCAAGGATATCAACGCCCGCTGAGATCGCGATCTCTACGCCCGTTTTATTTTGTGGGTGCGCGAATACCGGTTTCCTTTGTGCATGAGCCGTATCGACAACAGCTTTGGCGATCGTCGGGTCCATGTTCACGACAGGCCTGTCCCCCATGTATGAGCCCGTAAAGAGCTTCATCCCGTCGAGACCCAGCGCCAGGAAAGTACGGGCAAAGCCAATAGCCGCCTCGGTTGTCGCGGCCTCAGGAAGTTGCATTTCGGGGGGAAGATAGATAGGGTGTCCGCCTTTCGGAAAAACATCGCCGGTGGAATAAATCCGCGGACCCGCGACGTCGCCAGCTTCGACGCGCCGCCGAAGCGGCAACAGGTCGCTGGGGTTTGACCCAAGGTCCCAAACAGTAGTGAAGCCCCACTTCGTGAGCATCTCCTGCATGTGTCGGGTCAATGCCTCTGCCGGCGCGCTAGCGGCTTGCGTCCAAACGGGCTCGGTGAAGTGAACGTGGCTATTCCAGAAACCCGCTGCGAGGCTTCTGCCGGAGCAGTCAATGATGCGAGCGTCTTGCGGTACCTGAACGTCGCTGCGACTTCCGACAGCAGAGATTGTGCCGCCCGACACGATAACGACGGCATCTTTTAGCGGCACCGCGCCCGGTGAGGCGTAAACTGTCCCCCCGACCAGTGCCAGTGTTTGCCCAACCTGGGCACTGGAAGGGGCACTGGCGAGCGCCACTCCGAGGCTGAAGAGCCCGATGCCCAAAATCCTTGACATGGTCCTGTCCTCTGTTCGCTGCGATGTCGCATAGGCTGGCGCGGTTTTGCCGTATCGATAATTGTAACAGCTCTCTGTCTCTATTAGCGCGGACGCATTCGGCTCGATCCAAAAGATGCTGACGCTTACAACGACCGCGGCAAACCTACGAAGTCAGGAATGACCTCGCGCACGCCGACCCAGAGACATTCCGGACACTGGTGATCAGCCGCTCTGAGTTTCCGGCCTCTCCATTGGCAAACGCCGCTGGTTGTGTTTGACGTTGAGCCAAGCGAGTGCGAGCGCTGTCAACGTCAGCAAGAGCGTCTGCGTCATGCTGATGAGCGGTGATGGGAAACCATCAGAGAGTTGTCGCAGCACATTGATCCTAAGAAAGGCTTCGTTCACGCCTCCGCCCACCAAAAGGTAGTAAGTCAGCACCGTGCAGGTTAAATGCCCTTGCAACCAAAGTTTGGCAGGCCGGCCAAAATGTGCGAACAGATAGGCAAACACTGCAAGAACTATGGTGATGACAGCAAGCCAATGGGGAAAGAAGAAACGGTTTTGGTTGTAGATTCCAAGGCTCGTAATGCTGACGGCCACGATCGCCAAGAGATATGTTTGGCCAAGCCTTCGGTGAACTTCCGTCCCTTTGGGCCGCGCCAGGTTGATCCCCCCGAGTGCCAACGCCACGATACAGCAAAGCGAATGAATCCACCCAAGGAACGACAGGTCGATTCTCATTTGATCCTCCCATCGCCAGCCCAGTCGTATACGATTGCCCCCAGACGCTATTCGACTGCATTCGCGGTCGGAGGGTTATCGAGCAACGCGCGCAGATAGGCGACGTGACGCGCAAAGGCAGTTCGGCCCTTGGCAGTGATCGCCACCCGTGTGTGCGGCTTGCGAGCCACGAAGTCCTTCTCAACGATGACGTAACCTGCACCCTCTAGCGTGGTCAGGTGTGCGCCGAGATTGCCGTCCGTGGCGTCCAGAATCGCGCGCAAACGTGTGAACTCCATCTTTTCCTGGCGGGGCAGCGCATTGAGGGTGGCCATAATGCGCAGCCGCAGCGATTGGTGAATCACTTCGTCAGGCATCTTGCTCACACCCGCCTGAGCCAGAGGCCGCCAAGCACAAGCGCGCCACCGCCGACCGCCGCCATCCACAACATGAAAATAGACGACAGAGCGAAGAAGCCAATGAGGGTGAGGAGTCCAAGCGCGAGGCCGATGAAAACGAAACGCTGGCCGAGGCTCATCCCCAGCACGGCATAAGCGGTGGCGACGACTAGCGGCACAAAAGCAGCCACCTGCCGCGGGTCGCGCGGATGCATAATCGACATTGTCGCAGCGACGAATGCGAAAAATGTGAGGAGGATGCCGGCGAAAAGCGCCCAATTGCAGGGGCGATCGCGCCAGGAAATCAGCACGTCGCCGATCACACCGGATGGAACCAACACCAGCCACACGAGCACGGTCCGGTCCGGCTGGAAATAGGCGCCGCTGTAGGCGACGGCATAAATGACACCCCACAGGATCAGGTGGGGCGCCGCGCGCTGATAGCCGCGCAGAGCTTTGCTGCGCTGCGCCGCTTCCTCGACAAGGCGTATCGCTTCAGCGGCATTTTCCTCGGTGATTGACATAGGAAGGGTCCAAAAAAATAACTCTATAAGAGGACTCTGACTCTATATGGCAGAGCGCTCTATGTCAACGGCTATGACGCCGCTTTCGTCCCCGGATCGACGCTTCCGGATCGGCTCAGGCATTGGCTATGCCGTGGCGAATGAACGTCTTGAGGCTACACCGGTTTGGCGGAAAGCCCGTGGACGAGGCAAAGCCGTTCAAGATCCCCAAACGGGAGATTCTGGGCAGACTTCAAACGTGTGAAGGCGAACCAGAGCGGCTGGAGTAGATAAGAGAGCCGATTGCGACATTTGAGGCCAATCTTTCGGGCAACCCCTACAAGCTCTGGAATTCGCATGTCCTCGGGGAGCTACTTTCCTCCGCCGGTTTACCTGGAGCCGATTCTGGAGGCAGTATTTCATCCTGACTCCCACGGCTACAGACCTGTCAAATCTGCAATCGATGCGGTGCGCCAAGCCCGTCAGCGCTGCTGGCGATACGAGTGGCACCATTATAACGTGAGTCAATCTGACCGAGGCCACACACGACGCATGGCCGTGCAAGTAAGGGAGATTCACCAATGCACATCGCAGCCGCAATTCTGATCCTGGGTATCCTTTACCTGATGACCATCTCGCCAGGATTCCGCGCCGTCGTGCTACTCGGGGTAGGATGCATAGTCATAATACTCCTCGCGTCGGGACTGCTCCCCAAGCACGAGTCCGCTAATAATTCGAGTCTTCCCGCCAAAGACGATGGGCGGAGAGACGTAGCGATCGCAGCCAGTGAGCTTGCGATATCCGACGTCGTCCTGAAGCCAAACGACCTGGAGCCGGGGATGCGGCTAGGACAGCCGCGCCCGAGTTATGCCGATTGGACGATCGATGGCACGATCACGAACAACGGAATAATCAACCTTGAAGATGTTGAGTTTGAGGTTACCATCAA
>JASHYD010000765.1 GCA_030043175.1 Xanthobacteraceae bacterium
CCGTTCGGACATTTCGGCGACTGCATGTCCTGCGCCGGCGATGGCCTGGTAGGCGGCCCGGTAGGCGCAATTGCGTCTCAGGAACTCCCAGGCGAACGCGGCAGCGCCAAGATCGTGGAGATAGGCGCAGGCGTCGGCATCCCGCCAATCGCGCTCGTATGGCATCTACCGTGCCCCTTTGTCGGATTATTTTTAAGATCCGCTCACATTATCGCGAAAGTGGCAGCGTCACTTCGCTGATCGAGCGTCATTTCGCTGATCGAGCGTCATCCGAGGCTGGCGCGACAACCACCGTGGTCGGATCAATGTGCGGCAACCACACGACAGAGGCACGATCGGCGCTGAGGCTGGGGTCGGCCGCGAAATCGCAACCCCCATTGATGTGCCACCCGTTCGGACATTTCGGCGACTGCATGTCCTGCGCCGGCGATGGACTGGTAGGCGGCCTGGTAGGCGCAATTGCGTCTCAGAAACTCCCAGGCGAACGCGTTGGCGCCAAGATCATGGAGACAGGCGCAGGCTTCGGCATCCCGCCAATTGCGCTCGTATGGCATCTATCCCCCCATTGCCGGATTATTTTCCGAGCGGCTCATATGATGCTGCTTTGTTGAAATTATGGTTCGCGCGGCCATCAGGGGACGCCGAGTGTCGACGCCTTGATCGATACCGTGCAGGACCCGGAGTTCATCACTCTGGCGCCTTCAATGAGTGTAATCCTCGATCAAATTGGAAGAGAGGACCTTAAAGGTCGATTTGCGCTAACGGCCGATCCGTAAACTGCCGCTGTGAACGAGATCCTTGTAGCCGTGGGTCGTCATCCATTTGGCACGCTCCAAGTGGCTCTCCCAGACCGCTCGCGCCCGTTGGGGTTCTCGTTGCGGGTCCATGCCCAGGACGATCCGCGCCACCTCGGTCCAATCTGCGCCCTGGGTGCTGGCATCCAGGAGCCGCAGATATGTGACCAGGTGGTCTTTGTCGTAAGGGGTAAGCGTATCGGCGGACGGCGCTGTATCGGCGACCACGGGACTACGCTTTGTCATATTGGAGCTTCTCGGATAGACGCGGACGGTCGGTAGAGAGCGATTTACAGCACAGTGGGGCGAAAGCAACCTCCCCTTGGGATAGCTCATGCTGGTTTTGTCCTGGGTACACCGGGCCGTGCAGCAAAAACCCGCCCGGATCGCTCCGGGCGGGCGGTGTTTAGGCGCGCATCAGTCGCCCTGGCGGCGATTGGGCCGGGACCAGATGAGGTTGCAGGTCTCGGCGCCTTCGTCGTGAACGAGGTTGGCGTAGATCGGCGCGTCGAAGCCCGGATCGTCGAGCTTGATCGAGAGGTAGTCGCGGCCCTCGTTCGAGCGCTTCGACCAGCCCGCACCGACTTCCGCTTTTTGCATAGCACCGCAGTCGACGTAGACGCGGTGGCTCGGCGCGTTTTCGTTGATCCGGCTGACGGAAACGATACGGACGTTCTGGGCCCGCAGGCTGAGGGTAAAGATATCGCCCAGGTATTCGCTGTCGCCAACGCGCGTGAAGGTACCGATGATAGCCATGTGGTTTCTCCCTGGCTGTCCGGGCCCGCGACCATCGCGGTCCCGACGGCGATCAAGAGGCCGCAGGCGATCGGCGACGCACCCGTCAGGGCTGCAGCGTAGCGTCGGATGGCGGCGCAGCGACTTTCTTGTTTTCCGCGAGGAATGGGCGACGCCCAGGGGAAGAAAGTCGTGGCGCCACCATTGCGGCAAGGCGATCAAGGCGCAGCCGTCCTGTGGCCCGATCGCACATCGGATGAGACCGCGTCGGTCGTGTGCCGGACGGCCTGCAGAGAAAGCTTATGCGTCCGTGGGGCCACGCAAGAGCCGGCGTCGCCTGGCGAGAAAACAGAGACCCTGGCGTACGGAAAGGCGTCCTGATATTTCCGGGCCGCGCGTCCCGCCTCGCATCAACGCCGGTCGGTCCACGATATAGGGAAACATGGGGATAGGTGCCGCTCGATTGCACCGCCGCGGGATCGCGCAGTTCACGGGCAGCTTGACCGCTGACGCTGCCGGACAGCCAACCGACGACGAGGGCGGCGAGACGTTCAACTTCAACGGCTACTGGCCCTGCCAGGTGGTTCGGGCGGGTGCATCAAGCGCTCCCAGGCCGTGGCGCCGACCACCATGGATCCGAACAGCGCAAATGCCTGTTGCCACGCCAGCGAAGGGACACCGAGTTGCGCCATTCCGAGCGTCAGCATATAGCCCGCCCAGGCGGCCGGCACGGCGAAGAGGAATGCGATGGCCGTGCGGATCTTCGGCGACCGGTATGTCTCGAGTGCGGCCTGCCCCACCCCCAGGGTGAAGCCTCCGGCGATCGGGGCGACGATGACGGCTCCGAGTACGCCAGCGCCGCTGTGATAGGCCGCAAAGCCTGCGCTAACGCCGACAACTTATGTGGCGTGCTGCGATATGTGGCGCACAAGGAGATCGACGCTGCCCCTACTCAAAAACCAAGGTCTGTACGCCACATATCGATGGGACTAAAGCGCGCGCAGGAATGCCATCACGTCCGGCTAGTTCCATCTTCCAACTGCACG
>JASHYD010000075.1 GCA_030043175.1 Xanthobacteraceae bacterium
CCGCTGGCAATGAATGCCCAGCAAGCTCGTGGATATCCCGGAGCGATCAAAGCAGCCTCGATGATTTTGCTTGGGCGTCCGCCGGTCCGCTGCGGCTATGCAAAGCCGACCGCCGAGGCTTGACCTCTTGTCGATAACGGCGAGACCTCTCGGCGTAACTTCGAATGCACTTGAGCCATGCGTTAGTTAGGCGTTCCGAATGCTTGTCGATAGCGAGCGCGAATCGCGCTATCGTGACGCGACTTTGGTCCTCTTCATGACGCACCGGCAGGGGACTGGCGTCTGGTTTCAGCCTGTGGCGTTCGTGACAGCAGTTCAGAGCCCTATCTCCGAGCGGGAGGTACTGGAGACTCGGTGGTAAGAATACGCTCTTCAGGAAAGGCATTCCCAATGCTGCAGAAATCTACGCTTTTGGTGCTGGCAATCCTGCTGCAAGGCGTTTCCTGTCCTTCCGCGTCGGCGGCGGAACGGGAGGATGTGCGCAAAGTCGTCAATCTCGTCACGTCGGTCAAAATGCCGTACCCGGAAGGTCTCACCAGAAGCCGGGCGAGGACCGAGCGGGTTTGGGTCGAACGTGGCGGCACCACGACCGGCTGCATTGGGCTTGAGCAACGTCAGTGGTGTTATGAATATATCGCGCCTGAAGGCAACCGGCTGGAAATGCTCCGCATTCGCAACGAGCCTTTGCGGGGTGTATACATTGGCGCCTTGTATTACTATGTGGTTGATTTCGATCTCGACGGTCTTGTCGATGTTGGATCGACGACGGAGATCGACGCGTTCGACCGGCAGCGTCGTGTTCCAATTGCGAACGTAACGCAATTTTTCCATCGCAGCACCAAGCGGGGCGAGCAGTCCCAGCCTGAGTACCAAAAGATGTACGACGATGGCATCCAGATCGCGCTCAAGTATTTCGGAGAGTAGACGTTTTTAACGAGGCCTTGCCCTCGGCAACGGGTCAGCCGCTGCGATTTCCGTGGCGGCGAGAGGATGACGTTAGCCTGCACCTCGTTGCGGTCCGATTTCAGTGCCTGGCAGCTTGTGAATAACAACGATCTCCGCGCCGGCCCGCAGTCCCCAACACGAGCCCGTCGCGCATCCCGCGTTGCTATGGGAGGCCGATCCCGCGCGCCTTGGCGCTCCAGGAGCTTTCGCTCCTCGGGGCGTGTCGTCCGGTTGGCGAATCCCCGGACCTGGATCGCCCGATATTGACGGTCGAGCTCGATCGTCAAAAGCCGCGTGGTATTGCCTGCGGCGCGCCGCCGCGACCAGATCGACGCGCGGCCTGCAATGCACTTCGCCACGTAGCTCGCGACGCAGTGGTGCATGGCCCGCGCCTCGGCCGCGAGATCGGCGGCTGCACGCAGCTGGATCACCGGATACTCCTCGCGCTTGGAGCGATCCTTGACCGCCGGGCTCCACGACCCAGTCGGCCATCGCAGCAGCCCGCCGCCGGCCGCCTCGCCAGCCAACGCTTGTCCACGCGGACGTGCGTGCGCCCCCTGTGCGCGGCGGCGTGCAACCTCGATGCGCGCGATCGCTTCGAGGGCTCGCGTTTGATCACTTCATCCAATCCTTGCGCATGCAACGGCAGATGCCAAAGCGCGGCAGCTCATGGCCCGGCCACCCGCATCCGCCAAGCGAATTGCTTCTAACGCCGGAACCGGTTGTTGGTGCCCGAGGATCGAGAGCGAGGAGCGCAACGATCGCCGGGTTTATGCTTTGCGGCGCTCGCGTTCGGTCTGATCGTGAGACTCAGGGCTCCATTAGTCGCAGCAATCCATCAGCCTCCGGAACCGTGTGGGGTCCGAGCCGCGGCTCAAGCAAATCCGGCGCAAGTTGCTTCACGTGACGTACGCCAAAATACAAATCGTCCACGACACTCAGCGTACCCGAAGAGCGCGACCCGGCTTGTCCAAATGCACCGCCCGTAATCGTGAGCCGGGCCCCGTTTTTGTCGACGAGGCCGTAGCGGGCTTTGCTGATTCGAAAAGCTTCGGTGATAAGATAAATATCTTCCTGCGCCAAAAAATTGTTGCACGCTTGAGGCATCCGTCGCGCAGCATCAGACCTCACCATCCAATTCGTCAGCGCGTCGAAATCGACGGCATCGCCGCCTGAGTCCTCAATTTGCATAATTGCGCCACCAGCGTTTTCGAAATCAGCTGTCCCTTCAAGCTTGGCGATATAGGGCACGGCGATAGATGCTCTAATCGCGAAGCTATCGCCAATTCCAATTGCAGAATACTTTCCACGGACATATCGAAACTCCCGGTCGCTGATCCCGCATCTGCGCAAATCGCCGAGCCATTGCATGGCGACGGCACCGTCCTTCTTTGTCACCTTTGCAAGGCTTCCAGGCCCCATCCTTTTGTCCGGTAGCGGCAGAGACACCCAACCATTTTCCTCGAGGAACTGTTTAAGGGGCAGCGGTTGAAAGGTGACGATCTGAGCAGCCGAAAAGGAGACGGCCGCCACCACCCACCCCACAGCCCCGCATACTGCCGCGATGAGATCAAACCGTCGCATCGATGATCCTCCACACTTGCTGAGCGAAGCCTA
>JASHYD010000766.1 GCA_030043175.1 Xanthobacteraceae bacterium
TCATGATCGCCCGCCACGCATCGCGGCCTTGTACTGAAGGTGGCGCCGGATTTCGTAAAATCCGCAGTCCAATACAGCACCGGCAAGGCCGGGATTCTTGACCATGCCGGATACATTCAATCTTCGATTACGATTGTCTCGAACCACCGAGCCAAGCCGCTCGTCAACTTATGCGCCGCATCTACGCCGCATCCTGGCGATTCTTCGCCAGATGCGCATGCAGCTTGGATAGCCGTAATTGCCACACGAGCGCGACGCCTTTGCCCAGCCCTCTGGGCGCGATTCGTTTGGGGGCTGATGCGCCGTTGTTGCCGCTTGATGCGCCGACGAGCCGCCTGCGTGCTTTGGGTCCGGGCATGGACTTGCCACGAATTTCGTCGGCTTGAGGCTCGCCGAGCTATTTCGGGGGGTCCGTAGGCCGCGGCCCCGATCACGACTCTCCGCCAGTATATAGATGGCCAGAACCGGCCCGCCGGTGCGCTCTGAGCCACGGCCCTAAAGAACCGGGTTTGTCGCGCGTTTCGATCGTTCGCGAAAGGCCTGCGCATCGGCCGCGTGCAAAAAGCAATAGCGAACGAAAGGAGCGCCGTCGGCAATCTCACCGAAAAGATCGAACGTGCCGATCCGGCTTGCGAGGAATTCCCCGATCTCCTCCTCCTCGCTTCGGCTGTACCCAGTCGGCGGCGGAACGACGTCGACGTGATAGGGAAATTTCGCGCTGATTTCCGCGCGCCACTTTTCACGGTCTGGACGACTCACTGCATCCCTCCTGCTGGGCTTGAGTGTCTATATGTTCTTGATTTGTTCTCTTTGTCAAGCTAAACCTGTGGCGTCCCGGCATCGAGGTCTGCATGCGGACAAGCGCATGCTCGCCCGACTCATCGCTTGAATCCGACGGGCTGGAACACAAAGCCCATAATTTGGAGGGCGATGATGGCAAGCGACCCCTTCGAGCCAGTGACTTTTGGAAGGGGGCGCCCCTCATCAACACCGACTTTGAAAGCGTTTTCGGTTTCTGGTGCTCTCTCCAGAAAGCTGCAGGATGCATTGATCGCGTGGGGTGCGACGCCGCATCGGCGTGACAGGCACGGAAAATGCTTCCAATCTGGGCGTTAAGAAATCCAACGGGAGGGACATAAATGGCTAATGATTTGAATGACCAGGATTGTTTCCAGGAGTTCTGGTACCGCGGCAAGGTGACCCGTCGCCGCCTCGTTGGTTGGGGCACTGGCGTGCTGGGTGCAGCGATATTGGTGCCCGCCCCGTGGCGAGCCGCTTTCGGCCAGGCCAAGCCGTACAAGATCGGCACGATACAGCCGCTTTCCGGTGCGGGGGCCGTGGGCGGCAAGACTGCGCTCGTCGGCGTGCAGATGGCCGCCGACCGGATCAATAATTCCGGCGGCATCAACGGCCGCCCGATTGAGCTTGTCGTCGCTGACGACGAGTCGAAGCCAGACGTTGGCCGCCGCAAGGCGGAAAAGCTGGTGGACGAGGACAAGATCGACGTGCAGGTCGGTGGCTTCCTCTCCAACATATGCCTCGCTTGCATGCCTGTCTGGGAGGAAGCCCGGATCGTCAACATCATCAGCGTGTGCCTCGACACCACGCTGACCACGACCAAGTGCAATCGTTACAGCTTCCGGCCATCAGACTATGCGCCGGCGCAAGCCGTGGCATTCGCTCCCTATCTCGTCAACACGATGGGCAAGAAATGGCACATTGTTTTCGCCGACTACGCGTGGGGTCAGTCAACGCGTGATGCCTATGTGGCCGAGATAAGGAAAGCAGGCGGCGAAATCGTCGGCACGACGGGCATTCCGCTTGGCACCGCCGATATGACGCCCTTCCTCTCCCGGATCAGCGGCAACTTTGATGGTCTGCTGGGAGTCTTCGCGACCGATGGCGTCACGATCGGCAACCAGGTCTACGATCTCGGTCTGACCAGGAAGTACAAGTGGGCCGGGGATGGGGCCATCGCCGAATCCACCAATTTGCCGGCGCTCGGCAGCAAGATCGAGGGCTTCGTCGGCATCAATCGCTACCTTCCGGTTCTCCAAGGTCCGCTCGACACGCCGGCGCACCGGAAGTTCCTGGAACAGGCAAGCGCCCGCCTCAAGAAAATCGACCCCACCGGCCCGCTGCCCGACCGCTACGTGCAGTCGAATTATGAGTCGATCAATGCCGTAAAGCTCGGCATGGAGAAATCCGGCTTCCGCGGCCGCGAGGACACGATGAAGCTCATCGAGGCGCTCGAAGGCCTTCAGATGAAGGAAGGCGACGACTTCCCGCAGGGCGACAAGGTGCTCCGCAAGGAGGATCACCAGGCGTTCGTGCGCGAGTTCATCTTCGAGATCAGGGGCGGCAAGCATCGGATCATGGAGACGGTCGCGAAGGAGAAGACGCTGTTCCCACCGGCCTGCAAATTCGCCGCCGCCTAGGGGGCGAATATGGCTCAATCAAAGACGTCGCCGCGTCGCCCTTCACGCCTCCCGGCAGGGCGCCGGGTAAGGGGGAAACGGGGTGCGTATGAAGCGAGCACATGGCGACCTCTCTGCGACCAAAAAGCCCGACGTGCCCCGGCATTCATGCCGGGGGTTTGGAGCGCATCGCGCGCAAGGGCGAGCGAAGCACCGCCGGGGTCACTATGGCCGAGCGGTTGAGCATGGAAGCCCCTCGCTTCACTGTGGATGCATCAACCCGTCCGGGCTCCGCGCCCCTCGAGCGAATAGCATCAGCTCCTCTGCTGCGGACAGAGCGGCTGACAATCCGCTTTGGCGGTCTCGCTGCACTCAATGGCATCGATTTCGAAGTCGGACGGGGTGAGATCCGCGCCATCATCGGGCCGAACGGGGCGGGAAAAAGCACCTTCTTCAACTGCTTGACGGGTATTCTGCGGCCCTCTTCGGGCCGCACGCTGTTCAAGGGCGAGGACATCACCTCACTCAGCTGCGATCGCATCTCGCGCAAAGGCATCGCGCGCTCCTACCAGATCACGAATATACTGCCAAACGCCACCACCCTGGAAAACGTCCGCATCGCCGCCCAATCGCGCCGACACGGCTGGAGCATGTTCGCGCATTACCGCGCCTATGACGATATCATCGCAAAGGCCGAGTCGGTGCTGGAATGGGTTGGCTTGCGCGGCAAGGCAGAGAAGTTGGCTGCAAATCTCTCCCACGGCGAGCAACGCAATCTTGAGATCGGGATTGCACTCGCCACCGAGCCCGAGCTCCTGTGCCTCGATGAGCCGACGGCCGGGATGAGCGCCGCCGAGACACGCGACACCAAGGAGCTGGTGCGCCGCATTGCCAACAACCTCACGGTCCTCATCGTTGAGCACGACATGCAGGTGGTGATGGAGCTGGCGCATCGCATTACGGTGTTTCACTACGGCGAGGTGCTGGCCGAGGGAACGCCGGCGGAAATCCAGCGCAATCCAAGGGTGTTGGAGGTCTATCTCAAGACATGAGCGCGTCCCATCCACCGACCGAGGCCCTCGTCTCGATCGAGAATATCCACACCTACTACGGCAAGAGCCACATCCTCAACGGCGTGACGTTACATGTCGGCGCAGGTGAGGTCGTCGGTCTGT
>JASHYD010000767.1 GCA_030043175.1 Xanthobacteraceae bacterium
ATCTGCGCCCCAGCTACGCGAATGGCAGGAGGAACAAGATGAAAGCCCGTGACGTCATGGTATCGCCGGTCGTTACCGTGAAGACCAACTCGACGGTCAAGGACGTCGCAAAGTTGTTTCTGGAGCACCAGATCAGCGGCGTTCCGGTCGTAGACCACCAGGACAAGCTTATCGGAATTGTCAGCGAAGGTGACTTGATGCATCGCGCCGAGATTGGAACCGAAGAGTGGCCCTCGTGGTGGCTTCTGTTGCTTGCGGACGACCAGGTTCTTGCCGCCGATTACATCAAGGCGCACGCGCAAAAGGTTGAAGACGTGATGACCCGCAAGGTCGTCACAGCAGCTCCGGACACGCCTCTCAGTGAGGTCGCGCGATTACTCGAGAAACATGCGATCAAACGTGTGCCGATCGTCGGGGACGGCCAGCTGGTCGGTATCATCAGCAGAGCGAACCTGGTTCAAGCGTTCGCCAGCAGCGGCAGCAAACTCGAGGTGCGTCTCTCGGATACGACGATCCGGGACAAGCTGTTGGGGCATCTCAACGCGCAACGCTGGGCTCGCACGGGACTCTTGCGGGCTCACACCCGACTCTTGAACGTGACGGTCAACGACGGGGTTGTCGATCTGTGGGGCATTACCGGCTCCGAGACTGAGCGAAAAGCCATCCGCGTTGCCGCCGAAGCGACGGCTGGCGTGCGCGCAGTGAACGACCACATAGTGGTGAGACGAATGGAATCTCTGGTGTAAGAACCTTTCGTGGCGACTCAGTTTTCGGACAGCGACGATGGCCCAGGCCGTCACCCGCGACCATTCGCGGGTCGGCATGGGCGATTTCACCGTGGGGCCTGGCAAACACGACGCGATGGCCTTGCAGGCGCAGGATACGCCAGAGAACCCCCTGTCTCCGTTGAGTCAAAGTGTCACTGAAGTTAAGAGCAGCGCCAAGGTTCCATGGCCGGGACGGGATAGCAGCGCCGCCATCAAGGCGCCGCTGACCAGCGCTTGCGCTAGCCAACTAGAATCGCGAGGACCCCGATCACATAACAAATCAGTGTCCCATCGCTTTGCCTTGTGCAATCAGCCCCTCCACAGCCGCCATGACTAACGATACGCCGCTCCCCTTCGACCTGCCAGCCCCGACGCCGTTGCGCATCGTCAAGGCCCTTGGAATAACAGACAACCAATTGGTGGCGGAGCAGCCGGATATCACGCTGGCGGAGATCAAGGCCGTTCTGGCGACCGAGAAAATGACAGTCGGTCAGTCCTCGATCCCCGATTAATTTGCGCTTTAAAAAAAGTCTGCGGGCCGCCGAGCAGGACCGGCCGGACGTCGCCACCGTACGTAAGGCCTTGCACGCTGCTGTTCAGCGGAGAGGAGCGCTAGGCGGGCAATCCGATTTCCCAGGGCTTCGTGTCAGGCTTCCGTCGCCGGCCGACAGCCATGATAATCGGGGAACGATCGCAAGAGCCCGCAAACCGCGCTTGATCGATATCAAGGCACATTTTCGTCCGGTGATGCAGGTTGTTTCGAGGAGGCGTTACGTGCGGTCGATTCTTGCTCCTGTCGGCGCCAGCGCCACAGGGGCGCCTTTGGAAACGATATCGCCGCTGCACGTTCCCTCCGCAGTCACTTGCATTTCGTTTCACATCCATATCGGAGCAGGCCAGGCGGCCGCTGTCGGCCGCGGCTTCGGCCCAGCGATGAAGGGCGCGGTGGGGCAAGTGGTGTCTCGCCGCGCCACAAAAGCTGATAGTCCAAAGCGAGGGATTCCCATGTCCAAAGCCGACGACATCGACATCACGCCCGAGATGATCAAGGAGGGCGTCAACGTACTTCACATAGCCGGCGTCATCGAGCAGGTGGGAGCTGACGAAGCGCTCGTTACCGACATCTATCGCGCGATGGTGCGCGTCAGAACTGGCGACATCGCCGCGGGACGATCACTTCGCCCTATCGACCACAGTGTAGCGCTCAGCGGCACGAAGCCCATGGGAATGCCGGTCTCAATACGGTGATTCCCGACCACTGACCGCGTAGCGTTCAGGTCGCCGCGGTGGGGTTACCGGAGCGGGACCCGAGCGGCGCAAGGTCTCGTGCGACAGAGTGCGAAGCAGGGACCGGCTCCAACGGGCACGACGCGCTTGTCGAGCAGATCGGGGGCCACAGGCCGAAAACATTTGTTCGACTATCACCGGCGGCGTGTTGGCAAGTCCGTGCGGGCCGCCCGTTGATCGATATCAAGGCGAGCGGCCGCTATCGCGTGCATACTAATAAAATGAGCGACGGTCCCACATCAACGAACGAAGTCATTTGTCCGGTCTGCGGGCGGCCAATGGTTCTGCTGCACACAATTAGGCGCGCCTTTGCCGAGAACCTGAAGGTGTTCAAATGCAAGCCGTGCGGATTTTCAACCACCGAACCAGCTAGTTGGACAACCCCACCGTCGTCGCAGGTCAGCGCCACGACCGCCGCACGCCAGAAGAGATAACGCGGAGGTCCGCGCCGTTGACAAGGGCTGCGGTCGTGCCCGTCGCGGACTTGCCATCGTTACAGCATTTGATGTCAATCGCAAGACAAGCCGGCGGACGGAGCTAACCAACACGAATGCTGCCATTCGTCTACCAGTTTCCGCGTGTAAGGCTGGTCTCCGGACGACGACGGGTCGGAAGGGGCCAACAATGCCTTTGTGAGCGTCACCTGCCTCGTGTGTGGCTTGGTCCATTCGTCAATCCGAAAACAGGCAAGACGGCCACCGAAAACGGCGAGTACGCCGATCCTGTTGGAGCTGACTGACGGCGTGTGGGGTGGTGGTGTGGCTCACCATGGGCTGAGGTGCCTGGGCGGGCGGTGGGGCCAACTCAGTCAGCCGATTGAACGTACCTAGCTCCCGGTTAATAATCATGCCCAAGAGACCGGAACCACCGAAGCCGACGAGCTGGAACGTCTACAAGATCGCCAAGAAGGCCATATGGCTCGGCACCGTCGAGGCGCCAGACAAGCAAGCTGCTGTCGATAAGGCCGCTCAGGAATTCAAAACCGAGGTATGGCGTCTATATGCGGTGGCGCGGCGATGACCCGCATGCAAAGGCGAAATCACACGCGGTGATCTCAAGCGAAGATGGCCGCATCACGTGGCGCTTCCGGCCGAAAAGGTCCGGGGCCTCACGAACAGTGAGGTGATATTTTGCGCGGCCGGTGTCCTATCGGCAGCGCTTACGTACGCTTTGCGTAGCGATGACAGCCACTTCGTGGTGTTCTGCTTCTCCAAGCCGGAGGACGCGGAGGCCTTTGCCAAGTCGAGGCTTCTGGGCGGCCTTGCTAGGGACATTCTGAAAATACGCGGCGAACCGAAGGCCGACTTCGAAAACGATGCAGCGAGGACAATCATCCGCCATGGTCAACCACGGTCGATGTCAAGCCGAAGGAAATGTGCGGCGCAGGAGATGCATGGGTCATGGTTGCGTATGGTCTGCTCGCAGCGGTGGCGCAGTTCATCATCCGGCAGATCGAGGAAACCTTCGATGAACCCCTTGAGATCCTCCTCGATG
>JASHYD010000768.1 GCA_030043175.1 Xanthobacteraceae bacterium
CAACGGTGTGTTCATCCGCACCGTCTCCGGCCTCAGGCGCACCGAGGTCTTGCTGCGCCGGCTCGACGCCGATTTCTCCGATCCGCTTGAGCTTAATGCCCGCTCGCGAATCGGCGTGGCGGGACTCGTACAGGCCGTTCGCGACGGCAAGGTGGCGATGGCGAATGCGCTCGGCAGCGGCATTGCGGAGGCCCGCGGTATGCTGGCCTTCCTCCCGGCGCTTTGCGAGGCGATCAACGGGCGCGGCCTCGCGATTCCCAACATTGCCACCTGGTGGCTTGGCGATCCCGCCGTGCGCGTGGCGATGCGCGACCGGCTCGCCGCCATGGTGGTGGCCTCTGCTTATACGGGCGAGGGGCCGAGCGAAAGCCTCGGCGATGGTGTGCGCGGCAGCGAGCTTGGAGCAGCGCGCCGGCAGCGCATCCTTCAATCGATTGCGGAACGCGGGATCGACATCGTTTTGCAGGAAGCCGTGCGGCTCTCCACCACGCCGGTATGGCGAAACGGCAAACTCGAGCCGCGGCCATTCATCCTGCGGGTCTTTCTCACTCGGCACGGCGATAGCTTCGCCGTCATGCCAGGCGGCTTCGTGCGCATCGGCGACCCCGACGACGTCTACGCCATCAGCCTGCAGCGCGGCGCGCTGACGGCGGATGCCTGGATTCCTTCCAAAACGCTGTTTGCCGAGACAACCCTGCTGCCGAGCCCTGACCGCATCCCGATCCAGCGCGCCTCCGGCACTCTGCCAAGCCGGGCCGCCGACAACCTGTTCTGGCTCGGTCGCTACATGGAACGCACCGAGGCGACGCTGCGTCTCGTACGCGCTCTGTTGGCGCGGATCTCGGAAGCCGACCGGTCGGAGCAGGATGTCGAGCCAATCATCTCGCTGCTGGGCTCGTGGAGCGCCTCGCCAAGCGACCTCGCGATATCACGGCCCGCAGCAGCCGCGCGAGCGGCGTTACAGCGCAGCGACCTCGCGGGCTCGGTGCCGGCGCTCGCCAGGTCGGTGCGGTCGACCGGTTCGGTCATCCGTGACCGCCTGTCGCCCGACACCTGGCGAACCTTGACGCGGCTCACCTCGACCTGCAGTGCGCCGCTTCGCGGCTCTTCCGATTTCGCGGCCAAGATGGCGGAGCGGGTCGAAGCGGCGCTGCGCATCATCGCCTCGTTCTCGGGGCTGGCTCAGGAAAACATGACACGGCTAGGCGGCTGGCGATTTCTCGATCTCGGCCGCCGCATCGAGCGCGCCATCGTGACGTGCCGGTTCGCGCGCCAGTTCGGCCCGCGCCCCGACCGCGGGCTCGACACCCTGCTGGAACTTTGCGATAGCCGCATCACTTATCGCCAGCGCTACGTGATTGTGGCGGCGCGCGCGCCGGTGATCGACCTCACCGTACTCGATCCAGCCAACCCTCGCTCGGTGGCGTTCCAGTTCGAGCAGATCGAAAACCATCTCACCGCGTTGCCCCACATGCGCCCCGACGGGCGGCTGTCTCTGCCGCGCCAGATTTCGATGGCGACCGTGGCCAGACTGCGCACGGCCGAGGCCGCGCGGGTCGACGACCGTTTGATCCTTTCGGTCGAAAACGCGCTGATGCATCTCTCTGAGGCGATCTCCAGCAACTTTCTCGGGCGCAACGAGCCGGTCGAGACGCGCGAGGACCTGCCGCCGTGATCTACGGCAATCGATAGAGCTCGCCATACTTGCCGCGCAGGTAGGCGAGATAGGGCCCGATGGTCATCGCTTCCCCGGTCGAGCGGGCAACGAGTTCGCTCGGCTCGAACTTGCGCCCGTGGCGGTAGATGTTGGCGATGAGCCACTTGTGCAGCGTGGCGAATTCGCCGTGCCCGATCTCGCGCGGGATCTCCGGGTGCGCCTTGAGGGCGGCCGCATAGAACTGGGCGCCGAGAATATTGCCGATGGTGTAGCCTTGGAAGCTGCCGCCGATGCCGCCCGAGAACCAGTGGACATCCTGCAGACAGCCGTTGCGGTCGTCGTCCGGCGCGACGCTGAGGTCGGAGGCCATGCGGGTGCGCCATGCTTCGGGGAGGTCCTTCACGGCGAGGCGGCCTTCCAGCAGCTCGAGCTCCAGGTCAAACCGCATCATCACGTGGAGATTGTACGTCACCTCGTCGGCGTCAGTGCGTATCAGCGAGCGCCCAACCTTGTTGATGGCACCATAAAACACCTCGAGCGGGAGCTCGGCGAACGGATGCGGAAACGCGGCCCGCAGCTGCGGATAGAAGTACTCCCAGAATCCGCGCCCACGCGCCACCACGTTCTCCCACAGGCGCGATTGGCTTTCATGAACGCCGGCCGAAGTTCCGGAGCCCAGCGGGGTGCCGGCGAGCGCGGCGGCAACGCCCTGCTCATACATGGCGTGGCCACATTCGTGGATTGTGGAGAACAGCGCCTGGCCAATGTCCGCTTCGTCGACCCGGGTGGTGATGCGCACGTCACCGGCCGAGAATTTGCTGCAGAACGGGTGATGGGTCTTGTCGAGGCGGCCGCGTTCGAAATCGTATCCGAGCCGCTTGGCCACCATGATGGTGAAATCGAGTTGTCTTCCTTCCGCAAAGGTGCCGCGCAGGCACCTGGCGTCGGCTGCCGGCTGATCGCATATGGCGCGGACGATTGGAACAAGCTCGCGGCGCAAAGCCGCGAACAGCTCCTCAACCGACGCAGTCGTCATGCCGGCATCGTAGTCATCGATCATCGGATCGGTCACGCGCCGGTAGGGAGCGAAATAGCCGGCGTATTCGCGGCTCAACTCGACGTTCCGCTCGAGAAAAGGCCGCATGGCCGCAAAGTCATTGGCCGGCCGCGCCTTGATCCAGGCCGCAAAAGACGCGCTGCTGTGCGCGCTCGCCCGCTCCACATATTCGCTTGGCACACGGATCGCTTTCTCGAAGTCGCGCCGCGCCACGCGGATCAGGCTCGCCTCGTCGGAGTTACTGGGCAGCTCCTCGCCTCGGGGCGCAAGCGCATCAAGCAACCGGCCAAGCGCCGGTTCCGTCGATTTTCTGTGCGCGAGCTTGCTCAAGAGCGCACTCTGGCGTCCGCGCGCCACGGCGCCGCCAGGCGGCATGTAGGTGGCCTGATCCCAACTCAGCACGGCGCCGGCGAAAGTGAGGTCGCTGATCTCCAGGAGCCGGCGCTTAAGCTCGGAGAGCAGGGCTTCGGTTGATCTCAGAGCGGGCGCGCGTTTTGCCTTGTTGTTCGATGCTTTGCCCATGCGCTTGACGGGACGGGCCTCGGTTTTTCGTCGCTTGGGCCTTATGGCATGGTGTTTCGTGGTCTTGGTCATTTGGCGTTTGAGTCGTCATCATCTGAGCGCAGGATGGGCTTCGCGCAGGCAGAGCCCGTCAGCGGCTCGGCCGCCGGAAAGGGGAATGGGCTTGGCTTGCGTTCAACCATCCTATCGGTCTGTGCGCTTGCTGCATTGAAAATCCGACCCCGCAAAGTACAATTCTCCGCCACGGAGGACGCCATGTTCCTTAGGAATTTCTGGTACGTCGCCGCATATGACTACGAGGTTGCACGCAAGCCCTTCGGGCGGATGATCCTCGGCGAGCCGATCGTGTTTTTCCGCAAGGAGGATGGCACGCCGGTCGCCCTCGAGGACCGCTGTATCCACCGCCACCTGCCGCTTTCCATGGGCAAGGTCGTGGGTGATCATCTGCAATGCCATTACCACGGCCTGCGATACGACTGCACCGGCGTATGCGTCAAGGTTCCCGGTCAGAACGCCATTCCCCCATCGGCGCGGATCAAGGCCTATCCGGTCGTCGAGCGGTATCGCTGGCTGTGGATATGGATGGGCGATCCGGCGCGCGCCGATCCGGACCGGATCACCGATTTCCATTGGCTCGACGACCCCAACTGGGGCGCCAAGGGCAGCTATCTGCACGTCAAGGCCGATTGGCAGCTTATCGTCGACAATCTGCTCGATTTGACGCATCTCGCTTTCGTGCACGAATCCACTATCGGCAATGCGGCGCTCGTTGAAAACGCCTCCGTCAAGGTGACACGCGCGCCGAACAATGTCGTGGTGACCCGCTGGATCATCGACGCGCCGGCGCCGCCGACCTTCGTGAGGGCCGGCGGCTTCACGACGCCCGTCGACCGGTGGCAAATCATCGATTTCGTGCCCCCGGCCTTCCTGCGGCTCGATGTCGGCTGCACGCCGACCGGAACCGGCGCGCCGCAAGGCCGGCGCGTCGGCGGCATCAACATGCGCAATTTCAACGCCATCACGCCCGAGACCGAGACCACCAGCCACTATTTCTGGGGTCAGGCTCACGACTGGGATGTCGGCAATAAGGCGCTCACCGATATGCTGGTCGATCAGATAACAATTGCGTTTCTGGAGGATGTCGCGGTGTTCGAGGCGCAGCAGCGTAACATGACGATCCTGCCGAACGCCCCCCAGATCGACATCAACGCCGATGCCGGCCTCATTCAGGCGCGTCGTATTCTGGAGGGCATCCACAAGCAGGAGCTTGCGGACGCGCCCGCTGCCTCCCCGGCCGCCGGGAGCGCCGGGTCCCGCCCTGCGCGCTATTCTGAAGAAGATGCGGGCGAAACGTCCGCGCGCCCGGGGTAGGGCCCGAAACGGCAGCGGAATGATGGTGGCCGCCCTCTTGTGGTCGTGCCGGTCGCCACTCATTTGAGGGGACGTGCGCTCGGAGAACGCAGATGGCAAATGAACATGCGGACGTGAATGCTCAGGCGTCCGATCGATCGGTGCTCGACCATATCCGGGAACTGGTAGCGGAGGAGCAACGCCTCTACCGGAACCTCGCGCCGACGGATGCCGATCAAGAGCGGCTGGCGAAAATCAGGGTCGAGCTTGATCAATACTGGGCTCTGCTGCGCCAGCGCCGCGCCCTTGAAGAATTCGGCCGCGATCCTGCCGATGCAGCCCTTCAGCCATCCCAGATCGTCGAGAAGTACGAAGGCTGACGCCAATTCTTACGGGCTTGCCCGGCCATCCGTAAGCGGTGTGACGTCTGCAAAAAAAAGACGTGGATGCCCCGAGTCAAGCTTGGAACAAGCACCGGCACGACCGCGAGAACGCCGTGCTTTTAGTGCAAGCCGGCGACCAAGGCTATTTCGGTGTTCCAGAGTCGCTTGGCAGCTTGGAGTCGTTCATTTCTTGCCGAAGTAGCGCGTATCGGGCGGCGGCTGGTCTTTGCGGGTCGGCATCAGGACCCCGTCGGGGCTGAGGAAATAAGGGTCGTTGCCGATCTTGACCATGGCATTGTCGGCCGCGCAGGCCTCCTCGAACCAGACCGGTCGGGCATTGGAATTGCGTTTATAGGTCCGGTTCTTGGTCCACGGCTGGGTCAATGCATGATCGTAGGATGTGATATCGTCGTGCAGCAGATTCTTGTCGGCCTTGTCGACATAAATCCGCTCCTTGATGACGGCCTGATTGTCCTCGTGGAAAGGAATGCCCTGCGCGTCGTAGGTATGCGGCGCCCTGATAAAGCGGGTCTCGACCTCCAGCACGTCATACG
The DNA here is from genome assembly GCA_030043175.1 of Xanthobacteraceae bacterium. The sequence continues at coordinate 5,524 of JASHYD010000768.1, forward strand.
TGCCGTCGCCGTCCTGATCGAGCCATTTGCCGATAGAGTAGCCCGCAAACGTCGGCAGCGTCGTTTCCGGATCGGGCCAGGCGCGTCCATCCGTGTAGATGCGCCGGTAGGAGTCGTTGACGTGGCTGATAAGGATGTAAGTGGTGTCGGGGGTCACCACCACTTCCATCGGATCGTAAGCGTTCATCATCATCGGCATGCCTTGGGGCAGGCAATACCATGACGGCACGTTGCCCGGTCCGCCGTTCGCCATGTCGGCCAGATTGGCCGCGAAAACCTTCTGGTATTCGGCAGTGAGCGGTGGCTTTTCCTCGCCGACAGTCCACCGCGGCACGAAATTGCGCTCCCATTGACCATGCAGATCCGGATATCTGTCGAGGCTCCTGGTCTCATCTGCGGCAGCGCTTGCAACCAGGATGCACAGCGCCGCGAGAAGGGGCACAACTAAAGGTGCAACACCAAAGGTGAACGTGCTGGCAGCCGTACGTGCCATAACTCTGCCCCCTTTCGCCGAGCCGGCGTCGAAGCGTGTTCTCACCCATTCGAGCAACGGGTTGGCTCCGGCAAACCGACCGGCGTCGCGCCCGCGAATCCGAGCGGACGGGCTTTCGCTTTACGCTTAACCCATCCCAGGGAATGCCTCTCGTTCACACTCACTGCGTCTTGGGGACGATCGGCCTGTCATCGAGGAATTTGATCTTGTTCACGTTCCACGAGCCGCCGGGCGCGCCGCTGCGCAGCGGTTCGATGGTCAGGCGCAACTGATCGCCGGGCTTGATCGATTTGCTGTTCCAGCCATCGCGAGCAAGGGCGCTCGGGCTGCCGCCTTCGAGGTTCCACGCCTCGACGTTGCCGTCCTTGTCTTTGATATCGAGGATGATGAAGGAGTGGGGGCTCGTATATTTGAACTCTTTGACAACGCCGGTGACTTCCTGCGGGTGTTCCTGGTCAAACATCGCGAAAGAGTGATGGGCGATCGCGGCGCCGGTGAAAGCGACAAAAGCAGCACCCGCAAACACGGTAGCGAGGTAGGTCTTCATGCATTTCCCCCGTTCGGTATTGCACTGATGTCGGACACTTCCGCATGTCGCATGCAACGACAGCTCATCGCATGCAACGACAGCTCAACGGCAAAATACACTATTTGTCGCCTGCCGAGAAGGGGTTGCGGGACGCCCTTCACGGCGTCGGAGCGTCCGAGCCCGCTCGACGTTGAGCGAAACCGGGAGCCGCACGGAGATCCCGGATTCCGCGGAATTTATCGCTGGGTCCCGCCACTCGCGGTCTGATGCGCGCTGCAAGCGGACCGGGGGCTCACTGCGGGCAGACCGCATCATCCGACTTGCATCTCGATTGCGATCTTGCCGAAATGCTGATTGGCTTTCATCACCTCCAGCGCCTCTGCAACTCGCGAGAGCGCAAATGCCTTGAAGATCGGCAAACGAAGCTCGCCCGCCTCGACGGCCGGCCACAGATCGGCGCGCATCAGCCGGTTGATCTCGCGAATCTCCTCGATCGTTCGCGTACGGAAGGTGACGCCGATATAGTCGATGCGCTTGGCCGCATGGAGGTCAAAGTCGAATTCGCCCGTCATGCCGCCGAGCCGTCCGACATTGACGATGCGTCCCAGGATCGCCGCAGCGGCGAGATTCTGATTGGCGACCGCGGCCGACACCAGATCGATGATCACGTCTGCGCCCTTGTCGCCGGTGGCCTTCTTTACCTCGTGCGGCCATCCCGGGGCCGATGAATCGATCGCGAGATCGCAGCCGAATTCCTTCAGTCGCGCGCGCCGCTCTGGATTTGTCGAAGTGCCCATGACCACAGACCCGCCCATCAGCTTCGCAATCTGCATGCCGATCAAACCGACGCCGGAGCTGGCGCCTTGCATGAGCAGGGTTTCGCCGCGCTGGAGGCGTCCGGCGGTGACGATCGCATTGTGCATCGTGCCGAGCGCGACCGGAAAGCACGCGGCCTGCGCATAGGTCATATTGTTGCCGGGGATCAGGTGGACGCGCGCAAAGTCGGTGACGGCATATTCGGCAATGCCACCCGGCGCCGTCGCCATGACGCGGTCGCCCGTCTTGAGGCCAGCGACTTGGCTGCCGATCGCTTCGACATCGCCCGCGCATTCGAGCCCGATCCGCGCTCCGACGCCGCCGACCCTGCCGTGCCGATGGCCCGAGGCAACGATCAGATCGGCGCGGTTGAGCGTGGAAGCGCGCACGCGGATCAGTACCTCATTGGGTTCGGGCACCGGGTTCTCAAGATCACGAACTTCGATCCCGCTGTGCCCCAGAACGGCGGCTTTCATCTTGAACTTCTCCTCCCCATGTACGGGCTTCTTCAAAGCTAATGTGAGAGAAACATGGCGCGATCGGCCAACGTCAAGCGCGATCGCATGCAGCGCAGCGACGCGAGCGTCAAGCGGCGTGGCCAAGGTGTTCGCGGTGACCGGCGCCACGCCGGGTCGCGTTGCCGGCGACGACAACCCCGGCGCGGCGCAATTCAACCGGGCCGAATACCCACGCAAGCGGCCAAACGCTTGCCGCACTATTCGGTGCCGGCCGCCGTGGTGAGAGCACGAGCAGCCAAAGGCGTTCTAGGATTCGCGATGGCTTCCGACGACCGCGGGGACAGCTTTTTCTTGCCCACGAAACGGAGCTGCTGTTGTGAAGGGGCCGCCCGTTAACGCCGGCAGAGCAAGAAACGCGTTAGAGCAAGAAATGCGTTGTACCCAGTCGAACTATTTCCGGTTAGACGACCGCTGGAGCCGATCCCAACTCGTCGCGAGGACGAATCAAATCGGCCGGGCAGTCATTTGCGCTGCCCGGCCGTCCGCTCGCAGGCGCTATGGTTCGAGCGAGGCGAGGTAGGCCGCCGCGTTCAATATGTCATCCTCGTTGAGTTTGCTCACCACCGGAGCCATCAGGGGCGTCCAGGTTCCGGTCCGGTTGCCATGCTGCATGTCGTAGAGCTGCCGTCCAAGATAGCTCGGCGAGCGGCCCGCGAGCCGTGGGACGGGGCCTAAGCCCTTGAGATCGACGCCGTGGCAAACCGTGCACGCGGTGACCTTGCCGGCGCCGGTGGTGACCAGGACCTCACCTTTCTTGACGCTGCCAGGCGGCACATAGG
>JASHYD010000769.1 GCA_030043175.1 Xanthobacteraceae bacterium
CCGTCAGTCGATCCACCTGCTATTCGCCTGGCGGATCTGAAAAATGACCTGTTCCGCAGCGGCCGACCTTCGCTCGCCAACCTGGACCCACTTGGAAGTCTCGGCCGGCTAGATCCGCTCACCTTCGCGCGCTACTTGATAACGTTTTCGGTCGGCCTCGCTGTCGCCCTCGCCTGGCAATCCTATAGCGGAGCGACCAGAGACGCCGCTGCGCTCAAAGCAATATCGCTCGATCGTGACGCGCTGCGCCAGAGTATCGACCGCATCGCCACCAGCCTCGCCACCAGTCAGGAGCAGATGACGCGCAGCATAGAACGTGGCGTCGAGCGCGGTATCGACCGGCTTGCGGCCGGCCAGGAGGAGACGACGCGCCAGATCAGCGACTTGGAGACTGTCGATCAATTCCTTCTTGACCGGGTCTCGGCACTTTCGCAGCGACCCGCCCCTTCCGCAGCAGGGAAGTTCGTTCTGCGGCCGCCGGCGCAGGCCCCGCACCGCCGGACCGGGGACCCCAGCCCCGAAGGCACAGAGCAAGAATGATAGGGGACAAGCCCAGGCAAGTCCGGCCGCGTTAAGCCACACGCGGTCGGGGAGCAGTTACTGCTTCAAGTTGACCGCAATCAGCCCCAATTAGCATCGCCTTATGCGGGCGCCGTGCGCTGAGATGACCGGCGCTCGAGATCGGATTTGAGAGCAACCAGAAAGCGGGCCGCCTCGCCGCCGGTCACGACCCGGTGATCGAACGTCAGCGACAACGGCAGAATGCGGCGCACCGCGATCTGGCCCTGGCGCGCGATGACGCAAGGCGCGGCGCGGCCAGCGCCCACGATTGCGACCTGCGGCGGCACGACAACGAGGCTCGCAAAGCGGCCGCCGATCATGCCGAAGTTCGACAGCGTGATCGTGGCGCCTCGCAGTTCCTCGGGCGGAATGGACCGCGCAATGGCGTCGGCTCGCATGCGATCCAATCCCGCGCGCAGGTCCCGGGCGTCGCGCTCGGCGACATTGCGCAAGACCGGGACGATGAGACCATCCCCGGTGTCGACCGCGATGCCAAGATCGATGCGTCTCAAAAGCCACCGTTCTCCGACCCCGGAATTGTACCAGGCGTTGAGCGCAGGCTCCGCCGCGCATGCTGCCGCGATGGCGCCCACAAGCCGCATGGTGAGGTCTTCGCCGTGCGGCCAGTCATCGATGTCGGCCTCATCCGTGACAGTGGTCGGCACAACTTCGGCGTGGGCCGCCGCCATGCGCTGCGCCATGGCGCGCCGCATCCCCTTCAGCGGTTCGGCTGCTCCGACATCCGTAAGGCCCGTCGCGGCGCGCTCGACGTCGATGCGCGTGATGGTTCCACCGGCGCCGGTGCCTTGCACGAGATTGAGATCGACATCGAGTTTGCGTGCGAGCGCGCGAACGACGGGCAGGGCCAGCAGCGGCTGCGCCCGACTCGGTGGTGCCCTGGTTGCGTGTTCCGCGGCGGTCGCAGGCACTGGCTCGCCGCGGTCGATCTCGCCCACCACGGTTCCGGTATCCTGCTCCGGGCCCTCGTCGAACTCCACCAGAGCAGCACCAACTTTGATCAAGTCGCCCTTGGTGCCGAACACCTGCGCGATGCGGCCACTCCACGGCGAGGGGACTTCGACCACGGCCTTGTCAGTCTCGACCGACAGGAGCGGCTGATCCGCGACGACATGATCTCCCGCATTGACGTGCCACGCGACGATTTCCGCCTCTTGGAGACCTTCGCCCAAATCTGGCAGCGTGAACTGGCGCATGACGGCTTTCCTCGCGCTCAGTTGAACTGACAAACCTTGCGGGCGGCAGCGACGATACGCCCAATCGAAGGCATATAATGTTGCTCGAGACGTGGGAGCGGGATCACGGTGTCATAGCCCGTGATTCGGGCTGGCGGCGCGAGCAGGGACAGGAGCGCGCGCTCGGCGAGAAATGCCGCGATCTCGGCGCCGAACCCGCCCGTGCGCGCTGCCTCATGTACGATGACGCAACGTCCCGTCTTCGATACGGAAGCGAGGAGCGTCTCCTCGTCATAAGGCTTCAGCGTGGCGAGGTCGATCACCTCCGCTTCCAGATTTTCGGTCACAAGTTGTTCCGCCGCCGCCAGGGTCTCCTTCACCATCGCTCCCCAGCTGACGAGCGTCACATCGCGACCTTCCCTTAACACAAAAGCCGTGTCCAGCGGCAACACCTCGCCGCTGTCTTCGACCGGACCTTTGGCGGCCCGGTAGATGCGCGTCGGTTCAAGAAAGATCACCGGATCCGGGTCGCGGATCGCGGCGAGCAGGAGTCCATAGGCGCGTTCAGGCGACGACGGCACGACCACGCGCAGGCCGGGGATGTGCACGAGCATCGCCTCGGTGCTCTCCGAGTGATGCTCGGGTGCGCGGATGCCCGCCCCGTGAGGGACGCGCAGAACCATGGGGCAGCTCAAACGGCCCTGCGTGCGGTTGCGCAGCCGGGAGGCGTGATTCACCAACTGATCAATGCAGGGATAAAGGAAGCCCATGAATTGGATCTCGCCGACGGGCTTTAGCCCTTGTGCGGCCATGCCGACGCACAGGCCGCCGATGAGGGCCTCGGCAAGCGGTGTGTCGATGACCCGGTCGCAGCCGAAGCGTTGCTGAAGCCCCACGGTGGCGCGGAAGACGCCGCCGTTGAACCCGATGTCTTCACCGAGCAACACGACGCTGGCGTCGTCCGCCAGCGCGCGGGCCAGCGCCAGGTTGACCGCCTCCACGAGCGTCATCTCAGGCACGGAACGTTCCCTCAAGCTCGCCGCGCTGACCCCGATAGACCTTCGGCAGTTCGGCGTAGAGATGATCGAACATGGTTTCCGGCGCGCGCGGCCCCGTCGCCAGGTAGCGGGCGACCGCCGCCTCCACGCGCTCCTGGCACTCAGCAACGAGCTGCTCTTCCTCTGCTTTGCCCCAGGCGTTTTGTCTGACCAGATAGGTTCGCAGCCGCGCCAGCGGCTCCTCCTTCCAATGCGCCTGGACCTCTTCCGGCGCCCGGTATCGTGCCGCGTCATCCGCGGTGGTATGATCGCCGAGCCGGTAGGTCACGGCCTCAATGAAGAACGGGCCTTTGCCGTTGCGGGCGGCCGTGATTGCTTGTTCGGCGGCGGCGCGCACTGCGATCACGTCATTGCCGTCCACTTGTTCGCCGCAAAAGCCGGCGGCTATCGCCTTTTGGGCGAGCGTTGCCGACGCGGTTTGCAGCCGCAGCGGGACGGAGATGGCCCACTGATTATTGCTGGCCACAAATACCACGGGAAGTTCCCGCACGCCGGCAAAGTTCATCGCTTCCCACAAGTCGCCCTTTGAGGTCGCTCCGTCACCAAACAGGCACACCGCGACCCGCGGCTGCTTTCTGAACTTGAACGCATAAGCAACGCCGGCGGCGTGCGGCGCCTGGGATCCCACCGGAATGCATGAAGGAAAGTCGTGGGGCGGGCCGGACGAGTCGTTGCCGCGTTCGTCGCCTCCCCAAAACAACAGGATTTCCTCCATCTTCACCCCGCGCCAGAGAAGCGCTGCGTTGTCGCGATAGGAGGGCAGGAGAACGTCTTGCGGGCGCATAGCGCTCGCGACCCCGACACCAACGGCCTCCTGGCCCAACGCTGCCGCATAGGTGCCAAGTCGTCCGGTCCGCTGGAGCGAGACCGCCTTCAAGTCGAAGGTACGCGCCAGCACCAGCGCGCGGTACAGAGAAATAACAGCGCCGGCGTCGTCGGCGAATCGCGGCAGCGATCGCAGCGGCGTGCCATCGGTTGCAAGATAGGCCCGACGCCGCACCTCGAAACGTGCGATCACCGGCAGTTCTTCATCCGTTTTCGGCTGGTTGGTCATCCTCGCACTCTTTTCATCGAGGCGGCCATCACCGGGGCGGCTTATTGTGGCGGCTTATTGTGCTGCTTATTGTGCTGCTTATTGTGTAGCCGGTTCGATCGCCACATTTGGGCGTTATCGGCAACGTTTAGCGCTTCGACATATTTAGCAAACTTAATACGTCATCATACGTCATCGCGAACATTTGCCGCGCCACGTGCGCGCATGCGATCAAGGAGCTGTGATGATATCGGCGCGACCCTGGCGGCGACCCTTGTGGTCGCCCGCTCCCGGCGCAGTAGCGGGCCTTTAACCAATCGGGCTGCAAGGTGCGCGAGCCGGGCGCGCGCCCCAACAAGTCGCTACCTAGAGCGGGCAATTTTTAAGGGCGCCGTCGTCCGTTCATCAGAGCGATAGCGAAACCCTATCAAGGCCTTCGAGAGGCAGCGCTCGAAGGTATCTCGACCCACCTTGCGTCACGGCTTCACGCATCGCACGTAAGTCTCTTTGCCAGTCTCGCTTGCCCAGTTCAGGCTCGATCCGGTCAGCTTCAGGCTCACATTGGAATTCCACGACTGCCCTCCAGCAGAGCATGTCGCCTGCGCATGCCACGACGTCGCCAGCTCGCGTTTGACCGACTTGAAGCTGCACTTGACGTTATCGGTCTCAGCGCCGCGTGAGCGGATCACGAGCGGAGCACCGGCGCCATGAAACTGTTGACACTCTTCAACGCTCTGCGCCCAACCGCCGATAAAGGTGCTGGAGGCCGGGACGGTTTGCTTCGACGAAAGCCGGTGTTCGGTCTCCTGATCCCATTTATCATCCTCCGCAAGCCCGTTCATTGCCTTGAAATCGCGCAAAGCATAGCGCGAGGCCGGTCCCCAGATGCCACTACCGTTCCCGGCGAAATAGCCGAGGTCGTGCAGCTTCGTTTGTATCCAGATTGCATCGGACCGGTTCAATGGATTTCGCTCCGGCTCAGGCGTTGGCGGGACTTCCCCCACCGCCCTCTCGGACGTCGGCGGGATCGCCGCCATCCGCACCGATCTCTCCGGCGGAGCGGTAATCGCGTCTTTGGCCCGGAATAGATCAATCGGGCCGATCAAAGGAGGTGGCGCCCCGTTGGTTCGGGGCGACTGCATTTCCACAACCGTCGTCGGCGCGGCCTCGGCGAAAAAGCTCGAAGCCGGGGCACCTGTCGTGGCGGCCGCATTTGCGGGCCTTACGTAATTTGCCGCCGAATTGCCACCGGAAGAGTCAGCGACCTGCGTCGTCGCGTCGCCCGTCGTCACCTCGCTCGGCGGCAGGCCTTGTCGCGCACGTGCTGTCGCAGTGGGCACGTGCCGGCGCCGTTGGCTCGCGTCGGCCGAAGCGCTCGGAGCGGCGACCGCACCGCGCAAATCATTTGCCGGCGGATCTGTCGGCTGAGAGGCGCGCACGCCCACGAACGCGATCAGCACGACCGCTGCCACCGCACTGCTTCCTGCGGCAAATTCGGCGAGAGAGAATGGTTCCTGCTCGTGACTTGCGTTCATGATCCGATCAGCCGAATGCTCGACGGCGGGTGGGCGCGGTTCAGCGCGGCGAACGTTACGGGGCAGCGGTTCGGCGTGGCGAACCTCCTGCCGCAGCGCATTTGCGGAGGCCGGTGGCATCGCCATGCGCCATTAGCCCCGCGCCTGCAGGGGCACCAAACGCGTCACAGGTTGCGGCGTAGCCAAGCTGCGCGTCGGTTGCAGCGCTCCGGCGTCGGCCGCCTCCTCGTGCTCGATCAGCCACAGCAGCAGGCGCCGCTTGAATCCACGCAGCAACCTGTGGGCGAGGTGGGGGAGGAAGAGGAAGCTCGCCGCCACAAACGCCAATCCCGCGCCGCTCGCGAGCGGAGCCGATGCAGCGAGCGATGACGGATAATAGAGCGCGTGAGTGCCGGCATAGAGAAAGATGAGTGCCGACAATACCGTGCCGGCGACAAGTGGGGCGACGACCGGGCGGCAGCACGCCACTTTGCGTCCCGGATCGGCGAACACCAATAGGAGAAGAGCAATGATCATCAGATGGCCGATGCCATCTACCTTGCCGAAGTCGAATGTTGCCGCAAACAGCAGCATCGCGAGACCGGCGGCGGCGAAGCGGCGGACGAGCGGCGTCCAGAACAAGGCAAAGGAGAGGCCGAATTCGACGACCCCTGCGGCGGTGATGACGGTGCCGACGTCGAAGCCCAAGGTCAGCTCCGGATGCTCCGTCAAAATCGGTGCGACCCAGCCCGGATAGAGGAATTTTTCCATCGACGGCCACATCAGCGAGAAAGCAACGGTCCAGCGCAGGCAATCGAAGCGGAAGGAACGAAGCCTGGCATTCTGCAGACATGATAGCGCGAAATAAGCGGCGAGCCCTAGAAAAACTGTGTAGTCCAGCATGTGGAAAAGGCCATAAGTGGCAGCCCCGTAGCAATAGAGCACGAAGATGCCGGCCGCGGCGGCTGGTAGCGTGGCGCGCGCGATCAAATAGATCGGAACGAGCACCTGAATGGCCGAGAGCCAGGTGCTGCTGCCCTTGAGTTCCGGCGTGAGAATGATGTTGCCGTCGGCCCATAGCAGCGTGAAGGACACAGCCGCAACTGCTCGCAATAGACCGTCGGTGCGCCTATGCAACGGCTCGGTCCACTGATCGAGGAGCCGTGAGAGAGATGCGCCGAGCTTCGTCTGTTCGATCGCGCATCCGATGAAGAGGAGCGTCGCGAATAGGGCCGAGAACAACCAGAAGGTTGGCGTGAACACGGCCGCTGGCGGAAGCGGATCATCGGACGGATTGCACGTCACGAACCATTTCACGTGAGCTGAAGCTTCGGTGGCCGACGCCATCGCGCTGACCACGAGGCATCCGAGCCAAGTCGCGACCTGCCAACGCAGTCGGATCTGACCCCCGCTTCTCCGGCGCGGGGGCCTTCCATTGGCACTCAGGAGATCGGAATTTGCGCGCTGGTCGTACAAATTCCGAGTAAGGCCGGGCAGCGGTGAACCTTCGTCCAGCGTGATCGTATCGATGCTCATCAACCCCTCATCAAATCACGATGCTGACGCACAGACTCCGCCTTTCACAAGGCGGCGGTCCGACTCGCGCCACTTAACAAACGCTAAAATCCCTCCGTGCCTCCCTCGCACCCCTCGTTAACCTCCCCCGCAAAACGGGGAGAGGTGGGGGTCAATTTTGCGCCACCGTGAAGCGGAAGACCAAGCCCGTCTCAATCTCGACGGCGCGTCCGTTCAATCTGTAGGGTTTGAATTTCCACTGGCGCAGCGCATCCTCAATACTTCTGCGCTGGTCGTCGGTCGCGCGTATCACGTGGACTTGCTTTACCCCGCCTTCGGTATCGACAATGATGCGCACCGGAATCGACATGAATTTGGGACCGGTGGGGATAGGCTCAACTCTGTGCAACACGTTCTCGGGTACGGCATAATTCTCGATGCAATAGGGGACCGCAGAGGCCGGACTCCGTTTTCCCGCCACTGACAATTTGTCGAGGCTGAGCGCAATGTCTTCGAGCAGCATCGGATCTTGCGCCGTCAGATTGAAGCTTACGGCATGACAGCGGATCTCCGTGGTGAATGTCGCCCGATAGAGCCCGACTCCGCTGAAATCCACGCGTTGGAAAAGACGATCTGCGACTTTCACCTCGGTTGGCTCGCGATCAATCGTCATGCCGTCGACCTTCGACATGGCGTCGCGGAAGTCGCGCACCATCTCGGCGACGTCGCCATGGGGCTTCGCAGCGAAGAACATATCTTGCGCTGCGATCAGCACCGTCGCATTGAGCCCCGATTGAGAATTGAGTGAACTCAGTACGTAGTAGCCGGCGTCGGACGGATCCGGCCCCGGCAGTCCTTCGGTCCATCCTTCCGGCAATGGATAGGACAGATCAAAATAGTCGTTGACATAGCTGCCGCCCACCACCTTTCCGTCTTCGGGGAGCGACACAACGGTGCCGTGAAACATCACGGCACCGTAACGCCAGCCCAGCCAACTCACGAGGCTGGCCGCTACCCCGACAGCAAGAAGCAGCAGTAACCGGCGCATGACAGTCACGACCAGCCTATAGTGACCGTAGGAAGTTTATTAAGGCCTGCTGATTGGTCTGGCTCAGTTGGTTGAAGTTTTGGATCACTTGATTGGCTTCAGATCCAGAGCTGGCGTGCTGCGTGATAGCTGTCACGAGGTTGTTGGTGCGCCCGTCATGCAGGAAGAACAGGCGCTGACCGATACCCCACAGCGGCGCCGATCGGAACTGCTGGCCATTGGCATTGCCTTGGGAAACATTGTCAGCGAGCCCCGTCCCCATAGTGTGGACGGCATAGTCGCTGAACGGCTGGAACGACTGGTTGCTGAAAGCCGGATCAAGGGTTGATGCCGTCGTCGTCTGAGTGGGGATGTGACAGGCTCCACATCCGATGTTCATGAATACTGTCTGCCCTGTGCTCACTGTCGTGGTGGTCGTGGCGGCTGCCGTCGCAATGGTGGAGCCACCGGTCGCCGCAACCTGTGTTGAGCTCGCCGGTGTTGGCGGGGCCAGCAAGCGCATGAACATTGCGAAGTTGGTGATGTCGGACGCGAAATCCGATGACGGGCTGCTGCTGGGCGTCGGATCCGTAAAGTTTGTTGTGTCCTCCGGGTAGGTGTTGGTGGCGCATCCCGGCGTGGCGTTCCGCTCATTGGGGAACGCCTCGTTGGTCACACCCTGTTCGACGTTGTAGGCTTCGCCCGCGAATATCAGCAGCGACTTGTTCTGGGCCTTCCACCCGTACCGCGTGATCGTGCCGTCGTTGCCGCTGGTATTGAACTGCCCGGAGATGCCGAGGGATGTCCGCTGCTGCGCAACAGCAGAGACCGACGCCTGAAGCCCCGCATCCGGGACGTTCTCCACCAGGCCGCCGCCGAACGTGGGCGTGGGTATGCGGAAAATGGCGTTGTTGGCAGCGACCGCGGCCGCAAAATTCGGTTGCGCAAGGTTGCAACTCGACGGCGCGTCGGAACGTCCCGTGATAGTAAAGAGATTATGGACGCCGCCATCCGGCGTTCCATTGGGATTCTTGATGAAGCGTACCTCGCGGACCGGGCCGTTTGCCGTGATGAACGCCGGGATGGTGTTTTTGGCACCCATCAAGGTGGCAACCGCGATCTGGGGATTGGTCGGCGGCGATGAGCCTCCCGCTGCCGGGAAAGCGTGGCAGCCGCCACAGCTGTTCATGTTGAAGCCCGGTCCGAGCCCGCCGGGATTCGGCACCCCGTCCACCTTGTTGAACACCCCCTGGGCGTTGGTGAAGAAGGCGAGCTGCGCTGAGCTCAAGCCCTGAAGCGGGCTGCCGGCGCCGGCAGGTCCGCCGCGCGGGCCTGGATCAGTCGCGCTGGGATCAGTACCGCCACCACCGAAACCGCCACCGCCACCGCCACCGAAACCTCTAAATTGTGCAAAAGCGGGCCCCGACAAAGCCGTCGCCCCCAGCATCGCTGCGGCTATCACCGCAACGGATAACCCCCGTGCATTGTTTGTCATGAGTTCTACCTCCCCATCTTAGGAGTGAAAAATTCAAGCTAAGCACCGTCAGAAATCAAAATTCGCGGTCTTTTCTGGGACAACAAATGTGAAAAAGAGTGAAATCAACGAGGCTGGCGATAACCCTTAAGTCGCGAACAAAACTGCGAAATATCAGGAAAATCCGCAAAATCCCATCGACCGCATTTTCAGGCTGAATTTTTGCTCTAATTCAGATACTCTAGCGCTGCAATGTTTGCACAATATCGAGCTTGGCGAATTATTCGGCTGACTAATCCGGCTCCAAGCCTCGCCATCCGGATGCATGAGCCTCGCCGAATCAAAGTGAATGATTCCGACACCCTGTGGATAACTTCGCTCTGTGCGGCCGGGCAAAGTGTGACGCAATCGTCGCTCGATTGCTGCTTTATGTGGCGGCGTTCCCGCGCAACACAAAAACTTCCCGCTCTCTGCTTTCCACCGTATGCGGAGAAGCCAGAGGCGAGGCAGCAACAAACCCGACGACGGGTAAGCGTAAAACCTTGCGTAAATGAGTTAGTATGACCCCGAAGTACTCTCCCCAATGTTTGTATCGGCGGGCGGTGCTTCCTTTAGCGTTTAACGTCTGCACCGCTGACGACAGAACTCCCGCTTTTCTTCATGGAAGTTAGTTTGTCCCGGAACTCTTCGGTCACGGCGCGCGCGTCGACGCTGTGGTGGATCACCCGTGGCCTGATGAAAATAATGATCTCCGTGCGCGTGCTGCTATTGTTGATGTTGCCGAGCAAATCCCCGAGAAATTGGATGTCGCCGAGTACGGGTATTCCATTCTTCGTTCTCTGATCGTTGTCGCTGATCAGGCCGCCGAGCAGAACGGTTTGCCCACTGGCCACCGACACCGTGGAATGAACGTGGCGGTCCGAAATCGTCGGCGTCAGGGTCTGCTGTTGCGGATTGACGACGGCGGATATCTCCTGATCGACCTCAAGCTCGACCGTTCCATTCCCGTTCACGTGCGGCAGCACCTTGAGGATCACACCGGTATTCTGCATCTGGATCGTATTGACGACCGGCGTATTCGAATTGGAGAGGATCGTGGCTGAGCCGGTGGAGATCGGAATCTCGTTGCCAACCTCCAGAAGCGCCGGCTCGTTGTCGAGGGCGACGATCGACGGTGAGGAGAGGACCTTGACACTGGTAATCTGGTTTAGCGCATTGAGGATGAGACGTGGCGAACTCTGCGGTCCGAGCAGCAGATTGAGGCCCGGTGCAACTTGTGGCGCCAGAGCCTGAGCGGCCGTTTGGGCTGCGGCGCCGAGAAAGCCGGCCCCTACCCCTCCCCCGGATTGATTGCCGGCGAGAAAATACTGAACCCCATAAGTCAAGTCTTTGGTGAGCGTCACTTCAGCGACCGTCGCCTCGATTGCGACCTGCAGGCGCGGGCGATCGAAGTCGTTGACTGCGCGCTCGATGACACGGTGATCTTCCTGATTGGCGTAAACCACGATTGCATTGTTGACGGTATCGGCGGTGATGCGGACGTTCTGGAACGCGCCTTTCGACGCGCTTGAGTCACCCCCGCTGCCACCGAATGGGTCGGCGCCGCCGGGCGAATCTGAAACGTTCTTGCGGTTGGAGAATGACTGAAAGGATGCGGAAATCGGCGCACCGCCACTACTGCCAGAACCGAACGAGCCGCCGCTCGGCTGGCTCGTCGTACCGCCCGCCGTAGTTCCATTCGTGGTCCCGCCGGTGTTTACGCCTTGTGCACTACTTTTAAGCGAATCGAGCCGAGACTGGGCGGTGGACGCTCCCGGTGCGATCTGATTGGCTGGCGTATCACCGGTCGTACCGGACCGGTTTGACCCGAAGATATTGGTGAGGATCTTGGCGATCTGCGTGGCGTTGCCATATTTCAACCGATAGCTCCGCAGCGTGGTGCCGCTGTTGTCCGATCGGTCGAGGCGGTCCACCCATTCGCTCGTGCGCCTGAGCAAACTCGCGTTTTTGGCGACGACCATGACGGCGTTCATGCGCGAGATCGGCTGGAAGCTGATAACGTCCTGCCCCGCACCGTTTTCGCGATTGTCGAATATGCGTTGGAGCTCTCCGATCATCGTCTCGGGTGAGGTCGCTTTGAGCGGATAGACGCCGACCGATTGATTGCGCAGCCACTCCACGTCGAAGGTCGAGATCAGGTCGAGCGCGGCCTCGCGCTCGGATGTCGTGCCCTGGATCAGGACAAGATTTCTGGCCGGATCAACGCGGATCGCGCCCTGTCGTGCCAGCAGGTTTTCTGCCGTCTTGGCGACCGTGGTGGCCGAAACATATTTCAGCGGCACGATTGAAACGCCGAATCCAGGCTCCCCGGCTCCGACGCTGACGGACCCGTGTCCCGGCGCTTCGGGAAGCGGCACGATCTTGATGAATTTGCCATCGTGGACGATCGCGGCGTTCTGCATCCGCAGCACGCTTTCAAACGTTGGCAGCAGATCCTTGCGCGCGATTGGTCCGACCGAAGCGAGCGTCACCGTGCCCTGGACCTTCGGATCGACCGCGAAATTGAGATGCAGGACGTCGCCAAGCACCGCCTTGGCGGCGGACGAAATGTCAGCACTTTCAAAGTTGAGCTCGACGTCTTCGCCCTTGATTGTAATCGGCTCCAACGATGCGGTGCGTACCCCGTAATCGGAGTCGCGCGAGCGCGCCGGCGGCGAATCGGGCTCGGTGCCTGGAAACAGCAGGGGTTTCGATGATTCCGGGGCTTGTCTGTCGGGCACTTCGGCAGCAGTCGGGGAGCGAGCGCTGAAGTCGGCACTGCGAACCGCGGTCGTGGTCGCGTCGGGCGCGTTGTCGTACGCGCCGAGCTTCTTCTGCAGCGATGTGGAGCAAGCGACGAGGAGGCACGTCTGCAGGACCACAACCGTGGCCCGCATAAGACGCGAGACTCGCCAACGTCCGAGACTTTGCATCGATACTGATCCCCTGCACCCAAAAAGCAAATCGCATTCGACCTCGGGCAGCCTCTCGCCATCACGCAAGAGGTAGCTCCGCAGTCCAGCCACAGCTTTCGGCATCACTTTTTGATGACGTCCCCCACTGAAACGATGCCCACCGTACTGGACCGCCCAATCCCAGTGACGGCCCCGTCAAGTCTGACAGACTTGTTAACTTTGAGAATGGACTTTGTGAGGCCAAACAAGAAGCGCAGTACGGCAATCTAGAGATCTTTAGGAGAGGGCAGAGGTTTTTTGAAATTTCGAGGTGGATAAAAACCAATAGGCCGCTGCCCCTTATGAGACGAACAAGGGGCGCCATGCCGTAATCTGGCTACTTTTAAGATGAGATTAAGGTTTCTTGAAATCCTTTCTGGCGAAAAAAGAAATACGTTGGACTTTATGAGGCAAAACGTGACCCGATCGCCGCAATCGATCCAATGCCGCAATCTGGACACGCGTTGGGCGCGGGTCTTCAAATTTTCTATTGGGAAAAACGAACACCACAATCGTAATTAAATTATCTTGGCGTGCGAGTTCTTCTGGGGCCAGGTTGGGGAGTGGGCGCTGGAGGACTTTGCCCTGTTTGATTCTGTGGTTCGGTTTGGGCCTGAGCCTGAGAATGCCGGCCGGCCGGTGGCGCTGGCGCGGCGGGCGGTACGTTGTTGGCGCTGTTGCCGGAGAACATCATGAACGTGGCGATCCGGCCATTGAGCGCCAGCACCAGCCGCCGCCCCTCGATTTGGGCGACTTTCCAGCCACCAATGTCATCGCCGATTCCCACGCGCATGATCTTCTCGGCCGGACCGGCGCGGACGACGGCGCGCGCCTCATCGCCATCCATCACAATGCCGAACAGCGCCACATTGGGAGGCGGAGCCGGCGGAGGGGGTGGCGCGGCAGCGACCTGCGGGGGCGGGGGAGGGGGCCGGCGCGTCGGCGAGAACAGCGGACGTTCGCGCGTCGCTGACAGACGATCGAGCGGTTGCGCGGCCAACGGACTTGGCAGGCTCCCCTCCCCCGCAATCGGGGCAGAGGAGGCAGGCGATTGCGGCGACGTGTCAGCCGCCATGACTTGTGCCGACATCATGACCAGCAACGCCACCGATGTTGACCGAACGAGGGTCATGCCGTTCCTCTGCGCCAGATAGCGCGCAATCCGAGCGTGACGCGCAACAACGGATCCTCTGCGGCACGCTGCGACGACCCACCGGCTAGCTGTATTGCGAGCTGGTCAATCAACACATAGGGCGTCGCGCTTTCGAGCTGGTAGAGGAAGGCCTGCACGGCTGTCAAACTCATTTCTGCCGTCGCCTGAAGCCGGATCGAGTCCGGCGGATCGTCGCGCTTCTTAGGCTCGATGCCGGATGAGACGAGCACCGCACGGTGAGCCTCGGCCATTTGCGCGAGATGGGCCTGGAGCTGCGCGACGGCAAGACCCTGGGTTGGCGCGTCGAGAAAGGCGGCGGCCGGCGCAGCGGCACCCGACTGCGCGCGCGCCGCGCGGCGTGCCTTGGCACGCACTTCAAGGCGGGAAAGCAGCTCGTGTTGCTCGGCGAGCTCCTGCGCCGCGTTGGCCCTTATTTGCACGGACAATCCGGTTAGACCGAAGCAAACGAGCAGCAGCACAGCGAGCGCGCCGATCGAAAGCATCTGTTCGCGATCGAGCTTGATCACGGATCGTCCTCCGCAATCTTGAAATGAGGCTCAACCTGCGCTTCGATATTGAACCTGAAGAGTGTCTCGTTTGGCCCGCGCGTCGTCGGCGCGAAGAAATGCACATTGGCCAGGTGCCCGGAGTGTTCGAGCGGCGCGATCAGGGATGGCGCGTCCTTGGCGAGCCCGATTATACGCAGCGTTGAGGTTTCGAGCTGCAACTCCGTCAAGTAGGCCCCATCGGGAAGCGCTCGCGATAACGCTTCAAGCACGATCGCAGTCGTTGGCGCGGTCTCCTTCGCATACCAGGCACGCTCGCTCGGGCTGAGGGAGGCAAGCGACTGCCCTGCGGGTCCCTGAATCTGACGCTGCAGCGTCTTGACGCGAGCCTCGACCTCCTCGCTCTCTCCGCTAAGTGACGCCGCGGAGCTCATCGCCCACACGCTCAGAGCAAGGCTCGCCGCGACGGCAGCGGCAACGCCCGCGCCGACGCGCCGAACCGTGCGGGCAAGGTGTTCAGGCGTGACGTCGGCAAGCCGCGACCATAAAGTAACGGACCTTGCGGCCATCCAAGCGTTGCCGGGTCCGTGCCCGTTACCCCTTCCGGCGTGCGAGGAGAGGTCGGCCCTCGGCCTGCCCTCCTCGGCCTGCGTTGGAGGAGAGGGAGGGGATTGGGTGAGGGAGCCTCCCCACAGACGCTCAATCACCAGTTTGAGCCTGCGCAACGCTGCCTCTGCGCGCAAGCGGACAGAGCCAGCCGAGAGGCCGTGCCATGTCCGATCACCCTGCCCGTGCGGAGCAGGAGAGGCCGAGGATGGCTGGCGCGCGACGATGCGGTCAACACGCAGACCGGTTGCGGCAAGGTCGTCGCGGGCTTTATCGATGACGCTGCGCAAAGCGATCAAGACGCGCACATCGAGGGTCGCGGGGTCCTCCTCGTCCACATCGGCAGCGAAACCGTAGACCACTTGATCGGCATACCACGGTGAAAGACGCTCGATCTGATTGCGGACGATCCCCGGCAGGAACTCGCGCGCTTGTACCGGAACGGCGATCCGCCGCACCACCACCAGATCGGCGGGCAGCTCAAGCACGATCAAGGCGGTACGGGCGGCGCGCGCCACCGCTGCCGGTATCGGTGCGCCCGCAGCGAGAACCGCGAGTTTCTCTTCCATCTCATTGAGCTGCTCCTGTCGCGGACCGCGGTCGGGCCGCGATCTGCGCACGATAAAGCGCCCGTTCTCGCATGCGACCGTCAGCATCTGCCGCGCGCGCAAAGCCTCGCGCCAGGCAAAATACGTGGCGGTCAAAACCTCGATCCAGCGACGCAGGACCGTGCCGATCTCAATAGGCGCCATCGCGATCTGCAAAACGCTCCTCTAACCGGATGGTGGCAAGGGCTTCCACACCAGAACCCTATAAGGCTGGCTATCTTGAGGCAGCAGTACGATTATGGCGTGGGCTAGGGTTGCATAGCCATCCGGCAGTGCTGCCGCGAGTTCGACCGCAACGACCCGTTGCGGTTTGGCGGCGAGGTAGGATTGTCCGGACCCGAACATCGCTATAAGGCGCTCGGCGTCGGTTGGGTTGCTGCGGCGTGCCGCGAGGAAAGCTTCAAGTTGCACGTTGTTGACGCCCGGCAAGGCGGCAATCACGCCCGCAGAAGCCGTCAGCGGGTTGACAGTTTCTGAGCCGAACACAGTCGCGAGCGGCGCCATCGCGGCAAGCCATTCCGGCGCCATACCGGGAACCTGTGCGAGGTCGCGCAGGTCCGCAAACGGCTGCTGCTCATCCGGTTTCTTTGCTGATCCGTTGGGCGGACGGGCGCCCGCCGGCCGGCCATTGTTCGATCCGTTAGCCGGATCGGCGCCCGCGTCCGCCCCCTGGCCATTGATCTGGCGACGCCATACGACGATCCTCTGAGCAACAGCTTGCGCGTCCTCTTGCGAAGCGCCGACAAAGTGCAGCAGGGAGGCGAGGACCGCGGCCGGCGCCTTCCCAACGTCGATGCGCCCGCCTTCATCGCTGAAGTGGGCGCGCACCAAACCGGTCGACAGATCGATGGTGATCTCCCTCTCCGTGAGGGGCTTGTCGCCCAAGTTCGCGACGTTGCCGGCAGCGACTTCGAGTCCTGCCGTGAGCAGCGCGTCGCCCTGCACCTGGTCCCGCCCCACGCTGGCAACACCGGCGAATCCGCGAAAGGTCACGGCCGCTGCCATGGCGAGCGCGGACAACAGTGCGATCGTCCATAGGACCGTCAGCAGGATCATTCCGCGGCGGGGGTGTGCAACCTGCTTTCGCATTCGGATCATTGCCCAGTGCCCGTCCACACCGGTAAAAGGCAAGACGTGCCGGCGGTCGGACTCCCGCAGCCAGGCGGGGCATCGGCGCGCACTACAAAATCAGCTTCTCCGAGCAGATCTGAATGGGTCGCACGATCACGCAAGATCAATCGGACAAAGCGCGGCAGCGTCGCTTGCGCAATCCAGCTGTCGCTCCACTGAAGCCCGCCCGATGGTGCGACGCCCCCGAACGCGAATGCGATGTCCAGCGCGCCCTCGATCAGCACCACCGCATCTTGCGGCGACACGTCCTCAAAGCGCGTGCGCGGTCCCGCCCACCCAGCGCGCCGCCGCACGAGGCGCGTCAGGTCGCCAGCGCGCTCGATCGTCAAGGTGACGACTTCCTCGCCTTGCGGCCCAGCCATGATGCCGGCATCCCCGACGAACGTAACCCTGGCAGGCCGATCGTCTTTCGCCGGCTCGCCGATGAAGGCGAGCGAGGGGCTGCCGTTGGCAGTCCACGCGACAAAGCGGGCCGAGTTGAAGTCCTGAGCCAGGCGCTCGACCGCAACCAGGACACGCTCCCCCTCTTGCGCGCCGCGCGTTCCCCGATCGAAGTGTCGTGCGACATCGTGAATGAGCGCGGCCGTCGCGAGGATCACCACGGAGCCGACCGCAAGCGCGGCGAGCGCTTCGATCAATGTGAAGCCGGCACGTCCGTTGCTCCTCGGCGCACGCTTCATCGTGTCACTCCGACTTTGCGAGCCGCACCGTCTCGGCCGCGACGACCTGCCCGCCGCCGGTCGAGACGCTTGCTTTCACGCGAAACGCAGTCCACGGCGCTGCGCGCGACGGCGTGGCGCCGAGCGTCAGCGGTTGGGTGACGATGCGCCAACGCAGCCCCGCGGTTTCCCCGTCGCGCGAGACATTGGCGAGCTGCGAGCGATCGAACGGCGCGTCGATGAGCGAGCGCAGCAGAGCTTGCGCTGCGACGCGGCCTTCGGCATTGACCATGATCCGGCGCGCGTGGAACAGGTAGGGGCTGAGCACTTCGACAAACGCCAGAACCAGCGCCAAGGCAACGAGTGCCTCGAACAGCGTGAACCCGGCGCAATTCTTGCCGGCATCATCGGGCTTCGACGGCGACGCCGCCGGTGTACCAATTGACGCGAATTTCATATTCTGCACCCTGGCGAGAAAGCCTCAGCACCGTTCCGGTAGACGCTCCATCGGGGTGAAAACGCACCACCGTCTGCCGCCCGGCCAATTGCTCATCCACCCCGAGAACGTTGACGACGACATCGCGCGGTATTGCGACGACACCGCCACCATCACCCACCAGCACGCGGCGTTCTCCGTCGAGAGACACCACACGGTTGCGGCCGGTCAGAACTGCGCCGAGGCGCTCGCGCCGAAACAGCGCTGCCGTTTCGAGCGTAATCGCCTTGAGCTGCGAGCGGCCGGTTCCTGGCATCATCGCGACCGCAAGTCCGGTCAGGAG
>JASHYD010000770.1 GCA_030043175.1 Xanthobacteraceae bacterium
CCGCCGGCGCCGGCGCGGTTCTCGATGACGAATTGCTGGCCGAGCGCCCGGCCCATGTGCTGGGCGAGCAAGCGCGCCAGAATGTCGTTGCCGCCCCCGGCCGCAAAAGGCACCACGATGGTGACCGGACGAGCGGGATAAACTTGCGCGGTTGCCGGCCCGGCGGCGCTCAGCTGCGCGGCAGCGAGGCCGGCCAGGAATGCGCGTCGCGTCCGAATCAATCCATTTGCCCACATTGCACCGTTCTGGGTCATCGCAATCGAAGCCTGCTCCTCTCCCGATCGGGAGGCGCGGTGGCATTGGATAGCCACAGCACGACTCTATCCGATCGGAACAGGCTCTGCACAGCGTGTTAGCGTGGAGAACCAGATGAAAAGATTACCACCCTGCACCGTGGCCTCCTTCGCGAGGAATATTTGGGCGCCATTCAAGCTAAGCGCGCTGGCAAAGGCTTGTGGTGTGCCCCGGCCGGATCGAGCGCATTGCGCGAGGAAATGGGGGTCACAGCCATACGGCGTTGCGCCTCGCCAGGTTTTTCGGCAATTCAGTCGAGTTCCGGGTGAACCGGCAGACGAGCTATGATATCGAGGCGGCACTCCGCAAGGCTACCTAACTGGCGATCACATTGAATTCCAACATACCAGTCGAGGCACCGGACGTGCTCGTGGTCGGGGCGGGCAACGCCGCGTTATGCGCTGCGATCGCGGCGCACGAAAACGGCGCACGCGTGGTGATGCTCGAAGCTGCGCCGTTCGAGGAGCGCGGCGGCAACTCGCATTTCACCGGAGGCGCTTTCCGGTTCGCGTTTTCCGGCGTCGATGATCTCATCGCCGTATTGCCCTCGCTGGCCCATGAAAATCTCCAGAACGTCGACTTCGGCACCTATACGCAAGAGGAGTTCTTCGACGATCTGTTTGCTCTGACGCAATATCACTGCGACCCCGATCTCGCGGAGATCTTGGTGCGCAGCAGCCTCGACACCGCGAAGTGGATGGTCCGGCGCGGCGTGAAGTTGCAGCCGGGCCTCGGCCGGCAGGCCTATCAGGTCGACGGCAAATTCAAGTTCTGGGGTGGCCTTGCGTTGCACATCTGGGGTGGCGGGCCGGAGCTGCTCAAGGCACTCTATGCAGACGTGGCGCGGCGCGGCATCCGGGTCGTCTATGACACCCCGGCCGTCGGTCTTATCCGAGAGGGCGGTCGGCTCAGCGGCGTGATGGCGGAGCACCGCGGCGCGCCGGTTGCAATCCGAGCAGGGGCGGTGGTGCTCGCGTGCGGCAGCTTCGAGTCCAATCCGGAAATGCGAGCGCGGTACCTGGGCGCCGGCTGGGAACTGGCACGTGTGCGCGGCACGCGCTTCAACATGGGCGCAGGTCTCACCATGGCGATGAGCATCGGGGCGAGGCCCCATGGTCATTGGTCGGGCTGCCACTCCGTGGCCTGGGACATCGGCGCGCCGCCCTACGGGGATCTCACGGTCGGCGACCAATTCCAGAAGCACAACTATCCGTTCGGCATTCTGGTCAATGCCAGGGGCGACCGCTACGTCGACGAAGGCGCCCACTTCCACAGCCATACCTACGCAAAATACGGCGGCGAAATCGTCAAACAGCCGGGCATGTTCGCCTGGCAGGTGTTCGATGCCAAGGTCTCTCACCTGCTACGCGGCGAGTATCGCATCCGCCGGGTCACCAAGGCGGAGGCCAGCACGCTGGAAGGACTCGCCGGCAAGCTCGAGGGCGTCGATCCGGCGGGCTTCTTGCGCACCGTGCGGGAATTCAATGCTGCGTGCCGCATGGACGTGCCGTTCAATCCCAATATCCTGGACGGCCGGCGCACCTACGGCCTCGCGATCGACAAGACCAACTGGGCCAGTCCGCTCGATACGCCACCATTTCACGCCTATCAGGTGACCACCGGCGTCACCTTCACGTTCGGCGGTTTGAAGACTTCCAAGCGGGGTGAAGTCGAGGACCTCTATGGCCGGATCATCCCGGGCCTTTATGCGGCGGGCGAAATGGTGGGCGGACTGTTCTTTCACAATTACGCCAGCGGCACCGGCCTGATGTCGGGGGCGACCTTTGGCCGACTCGCGGGACGCAGCGCCGCGGAGTTTGCTTGCAAATCGGGTTGAATGGTGGGGGCAAGTGCCGCGGAGCGGCAGGATCACCCGCCTATGCCTTTCGTCACTTGATACCGAGGCGCTGGGAAATGCGAGAGAGCAGCTTTCGATAAATGCTGCCGCCGCGGGCCTTCACCTTGCGGGGAGGTGAAGAGGCACTCGCTCAATGTTACTGAAAAATGCGCTAACCTGATATGACCCGCTTGCGGCCCGCTTCCTCAACTCCGCCCCCGGAGGACAAGGTGACGACAAAATTCAACGCTTCGATGTCCTGCACGGCATTGCACGCACTGCTTGGTCTCGGCGCTGCGCTCGGCGGTACGGCTCTTGGCCTGTCCGGCGCGCCTGCCGCGGAGGTCACGTTCGCGCGGCTTGCTAATCCGGAGCCGGGCAATTGGCTGATGAACCACCGCGATTACGGCTCGCATCGGTTCTCGCCGCTTAATGCCATCAACAAGATCAACGTGAAGAACCTCAAGCTCGCCTTCGCGGTGCCGCTCGGCGGGTCGAGCGGCAATGAATATGTTGAGGCGACGCCGGTGGTCGAGGACGGATTCCTCTACGTCACCGACGTCTGGAGCGTGGTCTACAAGATCGACGTGCGCTCCGGCACGGCCGGCCGCGTGGTGTGGAAGATGGACCCGGGCACGCAGAAACCCGACCGCAACCGGGGCGTCGCGCTGTGGGGTAATTATGTCATCTCGGTCACCGGCCTTG
This sequence comes from Xanthobacteraceae bacterium, assembly GCA_030043175.1. Next base: position 2,837 of record JASHYD010000770.1, read on the forward strand.
ACGGGCGGGTGATCGCTACGGACAAGGAGACCGGCAGGACCGTGTGGGACAAGAACCTGCTCGATCAGCCCGATCTTGAGATCACGGCGGCGCCCCTCGCCCTGAAGGACTCCATCATCATCGGCGCATCAGGTGGGGACAACGGTGTGCGCGACTGGATTGCCTCGCTCGATCCCGTCACCGGCAATACGCAATGGAAGACCTTCGTAATTCCAGCGCCTGGCGAGCCAGGCTCGGAGACATGGAAGGACAAGACCAATGCCTGGCGGACCGGCGGCGGCGCCATGTACGTTACCGGCGCCTACGATCCGGCGACCGACCTCAGCTATTGGGGAACCGGCAATCCGGTGCCGCGCTACGACTCGGGCTCGCGCCCCGGCGACAATCTCTACACGGACTCCACGGTGGCGTTCCGCGTTAGGGACGGCAAGATCCAGTGGTACTTTCAGCACACCGCAAATGACATCCACGACTACGACACGTCAGGTTCTCAGATTATCATCGACGGCAAGGTCAACGGCGATGACCGCAAGTTGGTGGTGCATGCCGACCGCAACGGCTTCACCTACACCTTCGATCGCCTTAACGGCCAGTTCCTCAAGGCGGTGCAATATGCCGAGAAGGTGACCTGGACGAGGGGGCTCGACCCCAAGAGCGGCAAGCCGCTCGACTACGACCCCGGCAGGGACGTGCAGACCTATAACCACGATTGGAAATCCGTCACCGACACCATCAGGAACTCGTGCCCGGACGTCCATGGCGGCACCAACTTCTGGCCGCCATCCTATTCCGATAAGGCCAGGCTCCTTTACATCGGTGCGAGCGAGGGTTGCGCCGACATCACGCCCGATCCCACCGCCCGTGTGCGCGGCCGCTTCGGCGGCGGCGGATACTCCAACCCGGAGCGCATCGTCGGCAGCCTCACGGTTGTCGACCCGCTCACCGCCGAAGTGAAGGTGCGCAAGGAACTGCCCTATCCGGACCTTTCCGGCGTGCTGACCACAGGCGGCGGCATTGTGGTAACGGCGATGCTGGACGGCACCGTTCTGGCCTACGACGATCTGACGCTTGAGAAGCTGTGGGAGGTGAACGTCGGCACCGGTTTCGTGGCGCCGCCCATGACCTACGCGGTGAACGGCAAGCAATACATCGCCATCGCCTCAGGTATCGGTCCGGTCGGCAAGGCGAAGATCGCGCGTTCGCCGGAGCTCAAGTCTCAGGGCAACGCGACGATGCTATTCGTGTTCGGATTGTGAGCGTTGAGTAGTGGAATCTATTCCATCACACCACGCATCGAACCGTGATCCAACCTTCGGACCTCATCCTGAGCAGGCCGGTGGATGATATCGATATGATTTAGAGCCGGGAAACGCTGTACGACCGTAGAATTGATCTCAACACTAAACCGAACAGCAGGGAGGATGGTCATGAAGAGCTTTCAGAGGACTCGCGGATTCGGCCTATCGCGGGTCGCGGCACTGGCGATTCCGCTGTGTGTCTTTATCGCCCTCTCCGCCACGAGCCGCGCTGAGGACGGCCTTGACGACTGGAAGGTCGATCCTCTGCGCGGGCCGGTCGATCTCGGCCTCACCGATCCGGCGCTGATAGGTGCCATTGATGTGCATGTGCACCTCGACCCGGACTCCCCCGGCGCCGGCGGCGTGATCCGCGCGCTCGATGTTTTCGATGCCGTTGCCCTCGCGAAGGCGCGCGGCATGCGCGGCTTCGTCTTCAAGACCCACCAGGACGCGGGGTCGGCGGGCGCCGCCTATCTGGTGCGCAAGCACGCGGCGCCGGGCTTTGAGGTGTTCGGCCGCATGGCGTCGAACTACTCCACCGGAGGCATCAACGTCGCAGCGCTCGAGCACTACGCCCAGATCAAGGGCGGGTGGGGCCGTATTTTTGAGATGCCGACCCGCGATTCGATCACGGCGACGACGCGCCCGGGCAGCATGGATCCGCAAAATCTTGCGCGGACCCGGCCCTGGATGCTGCTGATGCCGGAGGGCACCCCGCCCTACATCGCGGTGTCGCGGAACGGCGAACTGTTGCCGGAGGTGAAGCACGTGATCAGCGTCCTCGCCAAGATCAGAACCGTGGACAGCAACGGGCGCATGGTGCTCGCGACCGGGCACGCCACGCCAGAAGAACACCTGCTGCTCGCCCGCGAGGGACGCCGGCAGGGTCTCAATGTGCTTCTCACTCATCCGGGGGATATTCCGCAGTTGCCGGAAGCCGCCAAGCTCGGCGCCTTCATCGAGGTCACGGCTTCCAACATCTACAAGAGCGAGGCCGGACGTGCAGCGGCTGCGGCCCTGATCCGCAAGATCGGTGCCGAATCGATCATCATCTCGACGGATTGCGGCCAGACCGGAAACGTCTACCCCACCGATTGCCTGGCGCTCGCCGCCCAGGGGTTGCGGGCCCACGGCATCACGCAGGCCGAACTTGATCTGATGTATAAGACCAACCCGGCGAAGTTGCTGGGGCTGCCGCCGCTCGAACAGACTTCGTTTTCGAACGCACGGCAGTAGTTCTGTTGCCCGGATGACGCGCTCCGTCGGCGCCATCCGGGCAATTGGGCCTCGTCGGATGGCAGAGGGATTGGAGAAGCGTTTTGATGCGGGAGGAGCCGTTCTTCGATGTCGCATTGCTCCGTCTTGGCTACAATCCTACGCGGACCTGGTCTCCTTCCGGCGTCAACTTCGTGCCAAAGCTCGCGCTCGCTTCGACGATTTCCGCGAGGGCGTCCGCCTCGTCCGCAAGCCGGCACAGACGAGTCTCGTTTTGTTCGTTGTGGCGCACGAACTGGAACGTCGCGACCTTAACGCCGGCTTCGCCGGCGGCAACGCGCACCATCATACCGACCCAGCTTTCGTGCCGGCGGCCGCCATGGCCGGTGTGGAACGAGAAGCTGCCGAGTCCATAGAAGACCGGACGTCCGCGATAGACCTCCACGGCCAGCGCGTAATGCGGACCGTGACCGACCACGACGTCGGCGCCGGCGTCGATCGCCGCGTGGGCGATCTCCTTCATGTATTGGAGGACCTCCTTGCCGAGTCCCCAATGGCAGGATGCCACCAGCACGTCGACGCGCCGTCGCAGCATCGCAATATCCTCGCGGAAGCTGTCAAGATAGTCCGTATCAGCCCAGGTGACGATCTCCGGCGGAACGCCCGGCCGGTTGGGCGGCGGCACTCCGATCTTACTCTTGAACACCGGCACGTGATAAGCCGTATGGCCGCGGATGACCGCAATGCCGGCTGCATCCTCCTGGGCTTCATGATTGGTCGGCCAATACACGCAACTGCGTTGCAAGAAGCCGCAGCGGACGCCCGCGCGCTCGACCGCGACTGGCGCGCGTGCGGCGGCGAGATTGGGGCCGGCGCCGGTGTGCCGCACGCCGAGTTGATCCAGTCGTGCGATCGACGATAAAATCGCAGCGTCGCCGTAATGCACGTTATTGGCAATGCCCACGACCTGGATGCCCCCGAGCACCAGGGCCTTGCCGCATTTGGGATCGGCGAAAAAGCCCTCATTGCGCACCGAATGGCCGGCCGGCGTCTCATAAAGGCAGCATTCGAGATTGCTGAACACCACAGCGGTCTTACGAAATTCGTCCGCCACTTGGGCGAAGGGCACGGCCGGGTCGGCAACACCCATGAGATTTACGTCTCCGGTCATGATCATGTTGACCAAGGTCATTCACGCCGTCCTGATCTGGTTGTGTTTCGCAAGGTGAGGTTTGCACTGTCGGTTCAATTTCACGCCACCTCAGTTCCTCCAGCGAGGCCGGCCCATGGATCGATGTGACGTGGATTAATGTCACTGACGTTATCGAATTTCTTGAAGCTGAACCATTGGTGACAGCAATCCAACGCGTCGCGGTTGTCCTGACGACCGCGTGTGCGACGTGGTGGGGGAGGCTGAGAGGAACACCACCGGCGCAATATCTTTTAGCCGTGCCGTACGGCAGCGGTTCGTAAAGGCCCGGATTGACCGAGATGCTCGTATTGGCGAATCCACGGCGCGTGAGGCAAATCGCAAGAGTCAAGTGAACGGTGATCCGGTATTGAGGCACTTCGCGGCGAACTACCGCTTGCGCCTTCGGCAGTATTGCACTTGCGTTGGCGATCCCTTGCGAACTCCGCCAAAATCGCTCATGCTTTGAGAAACATCATTGTCAGGGGAGCGTGCAAGTGGGACGCAGCCTTTACTTGAGAGTGCCGGCTTTTCTGGCAGTTGCCGTGAGCGTGATGAGCCGCAATGCGCCGGCGGCAGATGTGCCCTCGCTCGATCTCACCAAGTGGCCGCCGCCAGAGATGCGCTCGGTCGGGGACGACGCGTTTGGCAAGCTCGTCAAATATGGTTATGCCCTCATGGTCGATACTGCGAACCAGATCGGCCCGACGGTCGCCGACCCGGCCAAGCGGTACAGCGGAAACAATCTCACCTGCCAGAACTGCCACCTCAAGGCCGGGACCCAGCCCTATGCCCTCCCGCTGATGGGCGTGTTGGGTCAATTCCCGCAATATCGCGGACGCGAAGGCGCGATCGGGACGCTTGAGGAGCGCATCAATGGCTGCATGGAGCGCAGCATGAACGGCAGCGCGCTGCCGCTTGATGGGCTCGAGATGAAGGCTTTCCTTGCCTATACGAAGTGGCTCTCCATCGGCATACCGGACGGCGCCAAGCTGATCGGCGCCGGCACCTTCAGGATCAATGAGCCCGATCGCGCGGCCGACCCCGGCCACGGCGCAAAGGTATACACCGACATCTGCGCCGCATGCCACGGCAAGGACGGCCACGGCCAGCGCGCCGCGACGGGGAGCGGTTACCAGTTTCCGCCGATCGCCGGACCGGACAGCTATAACAA
>JASHYD010000771.1 GCA_030043175.1 Xanthobacteraceae bacterium
TAAGGACGTAATACCATCGCGCCTCAGGCCGTTCGCGCCGTATTTCCGTCCATACCTCTTCTAAAGTTGCGCCCGCTTCTAGTCGTGCGTAGACGTAGGCTTTGATCGTCAAAGTTGATCCCCTTGCTCCCGCGCAATAGGAACCCGATGTGAAATGACAGGAACCCAACCACCAGTACGAAGTGCTTCTGCCGCGCGGCATCGGTTCGCAAGTCCCGCCCTCGCGAAAGGGTTGCATCCACCTGATGGCGAAACTGACGCCGACGTCGAATGTTCAGCCGCTGTGGAGGCGTTGGCGCCCTGCGCTGCGGCCTGATTCGCCTGCGCGGCACTCTGCGCCCGCGCGTGCTCGCCTGACGGGGTCGTCGGAGCAGGCGTGATCTGTGCCGCCGCAGGCCTCCGTGGCGTCCTGGCGGGAGGCAGATTCTGCGCCGCCTGAGCTACACGAATTCCCGATTCAGGCGCGGCTGGCAGCGTGCAGAACCAGAGTGCAAATACCGAGAAACGCAGACTGTCTCATCAGGGTCCTCTTGCCGCAATTCGCGCCCACCCGCCGCAAGGGCTGGTCGCGTGTGAGCTTTCGATGCTTGAGCCCGTTCCAGTAGCTATTCGGTGTCACGGCCCGGCTTATCGGGGCTTGTCGCGGCTGTCCAACGAGAACGCCGACGCGCCTCCGGCTTATTTGTAGCCCGCCTGGCCCTCCCTGGCCGCGTAGCCCTACCGCCAGTACGCCCGCCGAGGACCATGATATGCGGCAAACCGCTTAGGCCGGCGTGCTAAAACCCGACGCCGACCAAGGTGACGCAAGTCAAGAGCGTGCAGTTCTGGCGCGGCTTTGCGGGTTCGGGGGCGCTGGTCACGCGTCCCGTCGGCGCCGGCCGAGGCTTGGGGGCGGTGGATGAACTGGGGAATAGCCAGGACCAAAAACTGCTGGTCTGTTGAGGAGGCGAAGACGACTCCTGCTCTGCCCGGGCGACTCCTACAACGGCGATGAGGAGCGCGGCAGCAACAATTAAACCTCGACGACAGTCCTTCATTTCAAATGCCTCCCTCGTCCAACGCCCCTTTTTTGACAAAGCTCTAACCTACCGGATTCGTCTCAGCGACGTCTCCCTTCGATTATACAGCACCGATCCCCTCCTGTCGCGGTTTGAATAGACCCCCGACCTCCACGCCGAGTCGCCGTACTAACTTAATGCCTAATGTAGGATGGTTCCCATGCGGTTTGCTCAGGGCGCGAAGGTGTAGCGCAGCCCGCCTACCACAGCCGCGCCGTTAAGGTTGTCACCCCATCGGAAGTCGCCGCGGGCAAAGCCGACCAAGCCCGTTTTCAGAATCTGCGCCGAGACGCCAAGGCCGACCTGGTAGAAGGTGCCGACCCGCGACAGCGTCAATGGATCGGTAACCCCACCGTCCGCAAACGTCGCGCTCGACTGCCCGCCCAGCTCGCGCCAAGCGCTCAACGTGCCGAACGGCTGCAACGCGAGTGTATCCCCGAGCGTAAACGAGGTGCCGACCCGCGCCCCGCCATGGACCAGCATGCTGAAGATGTTGTCGAAACTGACGGTGCCCGGAGCGATGCCCAGAGCCTGCTGACCAACATTCGTCGTTAGCGTGCCGAACCCGGTCTGCGACAGGCCGAATCCGCCCGTCGGCTCCACGAACCAATTATCGACCAGATCGAAGTGATATCCGGCCGAACCTGACAGACTGTCGCCGTTGCCTTTGAGAGGGGTATCGACGAGATTTGCTGTGACATTCGTGACCCTTGTGTCCACCCAATCATGACGGGCCTCAAGGTCCATGAAGAACCGCCCGTAGGTCATAACGCCGTAGAGGCCGGCAAACGGAATATTAAACTTGACCGATGTCCCGGACCCGGACAACAGCTCGTTTCCGGTGGCGTCTACGTTGCCCGCCATGACGCCGAAATGGCCGTTCCAGCCGCTGCCGCCGAAATTCAAGATGCCGGTGTCGACGCCCACCTCATAGGCATCGAAGTTGGTCTTCACCCGCAAATCGGAAGTGGTACCGCCCAAGCTCTCGAAGGCTGTCGATTTCGTGGTGGTCTGGCCGGCGGTCGCTCGCGACCACACGCCACCCGTCCATTTGTCTGGGTCCTCGCTCTGCGGTGATACCACGAACGGGGCGGTTGACTGGTGGAAGCTGGCATCGACCGCCGCCAGCGCCGCCATAACGCTGGCTCCCGGCGCCGCGGTCGCCCCGACGTTGAGGGTGCGTACCAGGTCGTAATTGCCGTTACCCATCGACTGCAGGGATACGTTTACAAGGCCAAATGCCCCCAAGCCGGTCCCGGTACCGGTCGCGCTCAACGTGCCGCTTCCCGCTGCTCCGTTGTTTACGATCGCCGCATTCGGGCCACCTAAAATGACCGGCCCCCCTGCATTCGTCACGTTCACCGTGGTGGACCCGCTGTTACCACTGGCGGAAATAAGCTGGCCATTCTGACCTGCTACGGTCGAGAAGTTATAGGATATATCCACGACTGAATGGGTTTGCCCTGCGAACGATCCGGTGTTCAGTTTGTTGGCGGTCGGCGTCGGGCCGCCGGTGAGGTCAAGGGTACCTCCAGCCAAGTTGTCGAAGGCGCCACTGACCGTTGGGGTGCCGAACACGTTAACCACACCCGCATTGTTCACGCTTCCGGTCACCAACTGATTAGTCGCCAGAACGGAACTCGTCCCCAAACCGATCGTGCCCCCGGCGCTGTTGTTCAAGGTGCCGATCCAACTTGATCCATTGGAAAGCGTGACAGTTCCGGTATTGCTCAGCAAAGTGCCGGTCCAGGTTCCGTTGTTGCTCAGGCTGCCGCCCGAGTTATTCGTCGCGTTGCCGGTCCAGGTCGCACCGGCGCTGTTGCTCACCGAGCCGGTGTTGCTGAGCAGATTGCCCTTCCAGATGTCATTGTTCGTGATCGTGCCGGGACTGGTGTTGCCAACGTCCGAACTAACCGTACCGTTGTTGGTAATTGTGCCGGTATTGGCGATGCCGGAGTTTGCAGACAATGTACCTGTAGTGGCGATCGTAACTGTGCCGTTATTGGTAAGCGTCGTGGCAATGGCGAACAGACCGCCGTCCGAAATCGTCGCCCCGCTCGCGTTGGTCACCGCTTTCGCGCCCAGCGTGAAACCGCTGCCGATATCGATACCGGTAACCGCGCTCGAGGTGTTGGTCAGCGTGCCGATGCCGGTAAAATTGCCGCCGGTAACGTTCAGGGTTGCTGTACCGTTATTGTTGAACGCGCTGCCATCGTTGGTCAGCGCGCCCACAACGTTGAATACGCCAGACGAATTGTTGTTGATCGTGCCGTTGGCCTGACCGGCCGCATTCACCGTACCGGTATTGGTGAGCCCGCCGCTGACGACGCTGGTCGACTGGTTGGTGTTCAG
>JASHYD010000772.1 GCA_030043175.1 Xanthobacteraceae bacterium
AGCGCACAACATTTCGCAGCCAAGCCCTTTCGTTTTCAAAACGTGTCGCGAGCATCCGCATTTCTTGCTTCGGCATCACCCGCTGACGTTACGCCTCCATGCCGTCGCGACCGGTGTACCCGGTAGCTGCCGATTTGCTGCCTTTGCCCAAGTCGGCACCGTGGCCAATGAACGTCGCTCCCGTTCTGTTTTGGCCATCCTCACTGCTCACCGCCGCTCGCTGCGCACCTCAGCTGTGGCCCGCCCACGCTTATATAATCCCCATAATGAGCGCGCGGCATCGCCCAATCGGTGCTCCTCGCTTTTCAAGACTCTGGCCGCCGTGCTTGTGGGAATGTTTATCACGGCCGGCGTCTGAGAACCTTCACACCAGCAGACCCCCCGCTCATCGATCATCGGCGAAACGATGGTGGCGGCACGTGGGCCATCATCGTTTGGGTGCTTCCTGGTCAAGCCGGCGAGCAAAGCGGCGGCGATTGGACTTGTCGGACCGACTGTGCTCGCCCATTATTCATCGTCTTTGTTTCGGAGAAGGCCATGGGCACTCTCAGCCGGGCCGCCACCAGCCTTTGCGGCGCAATGGTCGCGGTTCTTTCTACCATGTTTGTCACGGAGGCCTGCGCGGTGGAATCTCTTAAGCTCGAAGGCGGGCAAATCGCCGATGCTAGGCCGAACGCATTGGGCATCCGGCTGTTCAAGGGGATCCCCTATGCGGCGGCGCCCGTGGGCGCGCTACGGTGGAAGTCGCCGCAGCCCGTTGAATCGTGGAGCGGCATCCGCAGCGTCGCCGAATGGGGTCCGCGTTGCCTCCAGAGCAACCGGCTCGGCGACCTCGACCCGCTCAACAAGCGGATGGACGAGGACTGCCTGTACTTGAACGTCTGGACTCCGACGACCTCGAACGGTCAGGCATTGCCTGTCATGGTTTGGATCCACGGCGGCAGCAACCTCAACGGCGCCGGTTCGCAGCCAGAATATGACGGCAGCCGCCTTGCACGCAAAGGGGTCGTGGTCGTCACCATCAATTACCGCCTCGATGTCTTCGGCTTCCTGGCACATCCGGAATTGACGAAGGAATCGGACACGAAGTCTTCGGGCAATTACGGACTGCTCGATCAAATTGCCGCACTCAAGTGGGTGCAAAAGAACATACGCGTGTTTGGTGGCGATCCCAATCAGGTGACGGTGTTCGGCGAGTCGGCGGGTTCAATCGACATCAGCTTGTTGATGGCCTCGCCTCTGACAAAGGGCTTGTTCAAGCGCGCAATAGGTGAGAGCGGCGCAGCGCTCACGCCAAATCCCGCATTCGGGCCCAAGCCGCTGCAGATTGGCGAACAACGCGGCATTAAGTTTGCGGAATCGATCGGAGCGAATTCGATCGCGCAGCTGCGCGCCAAATCGGGCACAGAAATCCTCAACGCCGCGATCAAGAATCCCATCCTCTATGCCTTTGGGGTCGTCGACGGCTATGTTGTGCCGGAGCATCCCGCGTTGATCTATGCACAAGGAAGGCAAAATGATGTGCCATTGCTGGTGGGCTGGAATGCGGATGAGGGCTCGCTCTTTGCAGCTCGCGTCACGTTGCAACCGGGTGAGACGTCTTACAGCGAGCACATCCGCGCGCAATTCAGAGACTACGCCGACGCGGCGCTCAAACTCTATCCGGCAGGATCGACGACCGATCAGGATAAAGCTTCTTTCACGGCGTTGCTTGGCGATGAGATCATCGGCTATGGAACCTGGGCCTGGGCGGAGCGCGCTTCGACCAGTGGGAACTCGTCCGTTTATCGCTACTATTTCACACGCCGGCCACCAGGCGCGCCCGAGCTTTCGCTTTACCCGCTGACGGCACCCGGCGTCTATCACTTCGCCGAAGTTGTCTACGCGTTTGACAACCTCCAAGCGATGAGCGACTGGTCATGGGAGCCCGAGGACCGCCGGCTTGCCGACGCCATGGCTTCCTACTGGACCAATTTTGCAAAGACCGGCGATCCCAATGCAGCGGATTTGCCGCAATGGCCCGCGTACAAGCCGGGGGGCGGCGCGGAGGTGATGGAGCTCGGCAAACTGATCGGGTCGCGCGCGGAACCGCACCGAGATCGCTACGAATTCTTCGATGCGTTCTATCGGAAAGCCGCCGCAAATTAGCGGTGGGCCGTCCAGCATTGTGGCGCCTCAGATGGCAGCGGCTTCACGGAGATGCTCAACCAGACGCTGGGCTCCGGCAGGTAGGCTGCCGAGCCGTCTGACACAGATCGCCAACCGGCGTTTCGCCCATTGGTCACTCAACCTCACGGTATCTATCTTCATGCTTCGCCGACAGCGCCGCGCCGTAATCTCAGGCACGATCCCGACTCCGGCACCCGTCTCAACCATCCCGCACACCGCATCGAAGCTCGTCACGCGCGCTCGGATGTTCAATGCCGCACCCAACCGTGTGGCGTGTCCAACGACATGCCGCTGAAGCGCACTCTCCCGCGGCAGACCGATGAACGCGCGATCAACAACATCGATCAACGCTAGAACTCGTTTGCGTGCGATTCGATCCTGTCGAGGAACGACAAGAACAAGTCGATCGTCCCGGAAAGGAAATTGCTCGATGTTGTCGGGCAGCGCTGCAACGGAGGCAATGCCAACATCCGCCATCCCCGACGCCAATGCAGAAGCGATGTCAGCGCTCTCGCGCTCCTCGATGTCGAGACTTATTGTCGGATTGGCGGCCAGAAACGCCGCCAGCACTCTTGGCAGATGCTCGCTGAGAGCGGCGGTATTGGACAGCAGCCGCACGCTGCCCGATAGGCCACGTGCGAAAGAACCGAGTTCGCCGCGCATACGCTCGACTTGCTGGACGACCAGCCGCGCGTGAGCCAGAAGGCATTGGCCTGCGGCCGTCAAGCTCACGCCGCGCCGGTCTCGCGCCAACAGGGGCACGCCGAGGGTAGTCTCCATGCCGCGAATACGGGCACTCGCTGAGGCCAAAGCAAGGTTGGACCGTTCGGCACCGTGCGTGATGCTGCGCGCCTCGGCGACATGAAGGAACAACCGCAAATCAACAAGGTCGAAGCGCAAGGCAGGCCCTCCTGACTATGGGAAGTCCGAAGCCTAGCTTCGAAACCTCCGCATTGCCACAGGCACAACGATGCGCCAGCGTCGAACTCCCATGATCGACCCAACGCTCATCTTCGTCAGTGTGGTATTTGCGCTCGCAGGTCTTGTGAAGGGGGTAGTCGGGCTCGGCCTGCCCACTATCTCCATGGGACTTCTGGCAACAGCGATGCCGCCCGTGCACGCGGCTGGCATCCTGCTGTTGCCGTCGTTCGTGACCAATGTCTGGCAGATGTTCGCAGGACCATCTCTCGGGGTCGTGTTCCGTCGGCTGTGGCCAATGATGCTTGCCGTCTGTGCTGGCACATGGGCGGGCCTCGGTTTGATGACGGGCACGAGCGCGCGATTCGGCACCACGCTTCTCGGCGCGGCCCTTGCCCTCTATGCCATCGCGGGGTTCGGCGCTTTGCGGCTGCCGGCCCCGCAAGCGCAGGAGCCAATCCTTTCGCCGATGGTCGGGGCCATCACCGGGTTGATTACAGCGGCAACGGGCGTCTTCGTGATCCCTGCCGTTCCCTACCTGGAAGCTCTCGGCCTCGAGAAGGAGGAGCTGGTTCAGTCGCTTGGGCTATCGTTTACGGTTTCGACGCTCGCACTCGCTGTCAATGTAGGCATCGAAGGAGGCTTTCAAGTCTCGATGGGCAACGATGCCATCGTCGCACTTGCATTGGCCTGTGTGGGTATGTGGATCGGGCAGTTGCTCCGTGAGCGCCTGTCGCCGACCGCATTCCGAGGGTGGTTCTTTACCAGCCTACTCCTGCTTGGCCTATATCTGGTTGTGCGATCTGTCATCTGATTATGCCGCGGCCTGTGGACCGGTAGGGGTCAAATTCGACCGTGGTCCTCCATCGATGAGGACCGCAGCTTATCCATCGATAGCTGCCGTGGAATGGATACCGGCCATGGATGGAATGGGACGATCACGGAAGTCATCTCGCCTTCGGATGTACGGGCAGGTTCTGGTTGCGGCGGCTTTTGCGGCTTGACCTGACCCTGCAGCTTTTCGAAGCACCGCAATCCCGATCAAATGGTCCGCAGGAAACGGCGCTATACGACGATCGTGCTTTACGCGAGGACCGGCCATGAACGCCGTCGGAAAAGCGATCTGGTTCATCGAGACCCACTTCTCAGGGCAGATCTCACTCGACGACATCGCAAAGTCAGCCGGCGTGTCGCGCTACCACGTGGTGCGCCTGTTCGGCATCGTGACGGGCCGTTCGGTCATGCGCTACGTGCGCGGGCGCCGTTTGACGGAGGCAGCGCGATCCCTGGTTAACGGCGCACCCGATATCCTGGCGGTTGCGCTCGACGCCGGTTACGGCACGCATGAAGCGTTCACGCGGGCATTTCGCGAGCAGTTCGGGCTGACTCCCGAAACCGTTCGCGCACAACGGCATCTTTGCAACATCGAACTCGTGGAGCCCATCAAAATGGACGAGACACTCCTCCCGGATCTCAAACCAGCGCGCTTCGAGAACTGCAGGCCGCTGCTCATCGCCGGATTGGGAGAGCGCTATACCTGTGAAACCAGCAAGTCTATCCCGGCCCAATGGCAGCGCTTCATCCCCTATTTGGGAAACATTTTGCATCAGGTCGGCAGGGACACCTTCGGCGTTTCCTATAACGGAGACGATGAAGGCAATTTCGATTACATCGCCGGCGTGGAAGTGAGGGATTTTTCCGACCTTCCCGCCGCCTTCAGCCGGGTGCGGATCGGCCCACAGAAATACGCGGTGTTCGCTCATCGCGACCACATTTCGACTATCCGTCGGACAATCAACACGATTTGGAGCAAGTGGCTGCCGGAATCGGGGCACGAGGCCGCTGATGCGCCGAATTTCGAACGCTATGGCGAGGAATTCAATCCCCAGACCGGAATGGGTGGTCTCGAAATCTGGGTACCGATCAAGGTATGACGCCGCTCGCAATGGACGCCGCCTGTACGCGGATGCTCCACCGACGTTGCCATCGACGAACATCACGAGGGGGTAACTTCGATGAAAGACACCAGACGCGCATTCGCCCTGACCGCCGGCTCGACGGCCGCCGCCATGTCTCTTCCGCAGGGTTTCGTTCGCGCCGCGGATGACACTGCGAGCAGCAACAAGGCGGACCTCGCGGTGGATTGTCAGACCGCAAAGGAGCTCGTTGCGCTGCTGCAGTCGCGGCAAGTGTCGGCGACCGAACTCGTCGATCGCGCCATTGCGCGCATCGAGGCGCATGACGGCAAGCTCAACGCGGTCGTGGTACGCGATTTCGATCGCGCGCGTGTCGCCGCAGCCGAAGCGGACAGGGCGCTCGCGGGTGGCGATCGGCGCCCGCTGCTGGGCGTGCCGATGACCGTCAAGGAGTGTGCCAACGTCGCGGGTCTGCCGACCACCTGGGGCATTCCGGGCACCCAGCGCATCCCGGTGCGCGAAGATGCGGTCGCGGTTGCTCGGCTCAAGGCGGCTGGCGCGATCGTGCTCGGCAAAACAAACGTGCCGCTGATGCTCTTCGATATGCAGAGCTACAATTCGATCTATGGTACGACCAACAATCCCTGGGACCTCGGCCGCACGCCTGGCGGCTCGTCGGGAGGCTCCGCGGCGGCGCTTGCGGCCGGGTATGTGTCCCTCGAGTTGGGCACCGATATCGGCGGGTCGTTGCGTGTGCCGCCCAATTTCTGCGGCGTATTCGGTCGCCGTGCGGGTTGACCTCGCCGTCGCCGGGCCGATGGCACGAAGTGCCGGCGACCTCGCGCTCGCACTCGACGTCATTGCTGGACCCGACGATGCGGATGCTCTCGCCTATAAACTCGTGCTGCCCTCGCCCCGCTTCACCGATCTTAAGGATTTGCGGGTGCTGATGGTCGATGATCATCCCCTGCTGCCGACCGCCGGCAGCGTCCGCGCCGCGCTCGACAAGATCCGAGATTGCCTCGCAAAAAGCGGCGTCAAGGTCGCGCAGACGAGCCCGCTCCTGCCGGATCTCGCATTGATCGGTCGCGTCTTTACGCAACTACTGATGGCCGCGTTCGGCGGCGACCTTCCGGACGATATCTATGCGCGCCGCCAGTCGGCCGCCGCGATGCTGCCGCCGGACGCCGTGAGCCTGACCGCCATGAGCCTACGCAGCAGCGTGATGAGCCATCGTGAATGGATCAGGGCCGATCGCATCCGCACTGGCATTGCCGACCGGTGGCGCCGGTTCTTCCGCGAGTGGGACGTGCTGCTGTGTCCGGTCATGCCCACCCCCGCCTTTGCCCACGATCATAGCGACATCAATGTCCGGCGTATATCGATCGACGGCACCGAAGTTCCCTATGGAGATCAAACCATGTGGAACAGCATCGCCACGCTCGCGGGGTTGCCGGCCACCGCGATGCCGATCGGGCATAGCGACGAAGGCCTGCCGATCGGCATGCAGATCATCGGTCCTTATCTGGAGGACCGCACGACGATTGCTTTTGCTGAACTTGTTGAACGCGAAGTCGGCGGCTTCGTCACGCCGCCCGCGTTCAGAAGTTAGTGCATCCCTGAAAGTCCTGCGGGCTCATCGATAATGTCCGAAGCGGATCAATCGCGACTGAGCGATGTCCGCGACGTGACTGGCGTTGCCTCAATTGCTCACTCTTCGTTCCGCGTTGTCGAATGAGGGGAGGCGCCAAGCGCGCAGGTGCGCTTCGAGCTTGCATTTGTCAGACGATTGAACAGGTCGAAGTCACCCGGCAGGTGGTCAACACACGATCTGCTGTATCGACGCATCATGGGCGCACGTCACCCTTGACTGCTCCCCGAGGCGTCAATCGCATTCCGGGTGACCTTTGATGGCTTTAAGATGCGGATCGACGCTCGCTTTCCTGGCGAATGGAGAGAGGCATGTACAACAGGGAATTCCGAAGTCGTGCCCTGTTTTCCTGTCGAGAGATGTCTTCGGACCCCTGAGGCATTCAAGAAGATTTCCGTCAGTCCAGACAATCCCGGCATCTCGCGCAACAGCCAAAGGAGCAAGGGATGGTGGTGAGCATCCGTTGCGTCTCGCGGCGCTGGGGGTGCCCGCGAGTGAGATATAGACGTTCTGGAGATTCGCGCCGGGAGAGCCCAGGGGTGAAAGTCCCTTGCGCCACTCGACAATCGCGTCGTGATCAATGAGCGCCAGCAACCGTGGTTTGACCGGCTTTTGTCCGAAAGCTGACGGCAATTCAGGGGCTTCGCGGCAGCCGCCGCCAGCTGGCCGTTCCGTTAACCAAGGAGGCTGATCATGAACTATTGTCAAACACCCAACTCAGCAAACCCGCGGCCGCGGCGTTCTCTGTGGAACGAAGGAAACTGCTAGGGCCGAAACCGCTGTTCCGATTGAGCCATGTCTGGTCCATGCGGGCAGAGCTGCAAATCGGACGGCGGGGGCGTGGCCTCGCACTGTTCAACCTTGCTATCGAGAGCAAGCTGCGCAACTGCGATCTTGTTGCGGTGCGGGCCGATGACGGCCCCGAACAGCTAGACCGTCGACCGAGCAACGATTCGGTAGGAAAACGGGTCGCCCGGTTCGGTTCGAGTTGACGGAACAACCCGTCCGTTTCTTGACGAGTAACTGGGCCGAAGCGCAAGGAAGGCTGGCGATTTTATGTTTGGGGGTGGGAACTCAAGCGGCGGTCCCACGACACGGCAGGAGCGCGTCGCTGATCAGCACGTAGATCTGCCGCATTAGTCGAGATGGCGCTGCAGTTCGCTACGATACCCTGGGCAGAGCTGCCGTGCTCGGCTCGTGTGTCAACCGATCGAAAAGGCTTAAGAAAACGGATGTTGCGGCAAACCCGGAATTGTGATGTGTGGATAGGCACGTCATCGTCGGGTCAATGACCGAATGAATCCGCGGATTGGCCTTTCCCGCCGGAATGTTGTGATCGGCGCTGCGGCATCAGCCGTGATAGCCACCCCACGCATCAGTACTGCGGCGGGTCCGACGATTCTAGTCGAACCGGACAATGACCTTCAGGACATTCCGCTCGGCATCCGTCTCTCCGGTTTCGCCCCCAGACAGCCTGTGACGGTGACGGCGGAGATGGTCACGCGGGAATATTTCCGGTGGCGATCGTCGGCAACGTTCATTGTTGGTGACGACGGTGGCGTGGATGTCGGGACTACAGCGCCCGTCGGCGGTTCCTATTCGGGCGTTTCGCCCATGGGTCTCATATGGTCGATGGAACCCGTTGAGGGACCAGGCTGGGACGCACCGGCCACGACCGTCCGATTGCCGGCGACCGTGACCTTTTGGGCTGAGGCCGAGAACGGCGAGTGGGCGGAGGCGAGTATCGTGCGCGCCATGGTCGGACCCGGTGTCACTTTCAAGCT